>JBEKVL010000150.1:0-10368 GCA_049514055.1 Tepidisphaeraceae bacterium
GGTTGGCCATGACCGCGGTCACTCCGATCGCGGCAAGGGAAAGGTAGACCGCGCCGGTCATCCACCAGTCTCGATAGAGCCCGGTGGCGCGGGAGAACTCCTTGAAGCCGAACACCGATAGCAGGACGAACAGCGCGATGGTCGGCACCCGGCCCAGCCAGATGGCGGCGGCGGCCAGCGGAATCATCACCAGCCAGCTTCGGTAAGTCGCCCAGATGGAACGCGTGTCCTTGTGCAGCACCCAGGTGAGCAAAGCCAGCAGTGTCCCGGCGACGACCAGAATACCAGCCAGGATCGCCGCGTAGGCACGGAACACTTCGCCAGGCCAGATCATGCCGGGAATCATAGGGTTTTGTGCGCTCCCTGCGCGGCCAAGGACGCGAAAATCCGCTTGAGCCTTACCGTAATGGTTTGTACGCAGCCGGCCATTACCAACAGGCAGGTGCAGTCCAGGATCGTCAAGGGTCCACAGACCGTGATTCTGTGTCCGCGCCAGAGCAGGAACAGCGCCAGCCATGCCCCCAGGTGCAGAGTCACCATTCGCCAGGGCTTGGACATGACGCCGCTGAACTCACGCTGGACACCCACCGCCTGGCCGAACATGCCGACGTAGGCGGTGAGCAGTGCGAAAACAGCTGCCCAGTAGCCGCTGAACGGCGAGCACAGTCCGCCGTGTGCCACTGCCACGAAGATAATGACGTCTGAGATGCGGTCGGGAAGGTCGTTGAGTATCTCGCCTCTCGGACTGGCCTTGCCGGACGCCATTGCGACCATGCCGTCGAGCATGTTGAGCCACAATCGCAGGTAGCAGAACATCGGGGCCACGACCAGCAGCCAGGGATGTGCCGAGGCGCGCCAGAAGCAGAGCCCCGCGACGCCGGAAGCCGCGATGGACGCATAGGAGACCGCGTCTGGATGAATGTACCAGCGAACACACAGGCGTACCGCGCAATCGGCCGTCCTGCGAAACGCATCCGCAATGGGCCGACGTGAGACTGGCTGGTATGAACTTGGAATCACGCTTCCTGGCCAGAGAGATATACGATCATACAGCGACGCCCAGCCGTCTGCCACGGAGACTCGTTTGCCGCCCGCACCACATTCGATCACATCGGGGTGCCCACGATCTGATTCCTTCCCAAGGGGTCGCCGGTATAATCCCGGGTGTGGATACATTCCGGCGTCAGGCCGGGATGTGGAGATTCCGAAACCGGCGATCTCTTGAGACAGGATCCTATGAACTACGGTGAACTGATTCGGCTGTATTTTGAACGATCGAGTTCCCTCCAGTGGTATTGGACCCTTTATGTAATTGTCATCGGCGGGCTGCTCGCGTTTTCATCGATGCGCCAGCGGCCCGACCTCGTCACGGCCGGTCTGGTTACGGTGCTGTTTTGTTTCTTTGCCTACAAGAACCTCGACGCGATCCACGACGTGATCCTGCAGCGGATCGCCGTGCTGGAGTTGATCCGGGGCATAGCCCCGAAGACGGACTTGATCGGTACGCTGGTCGCACCCGAGTACGGAGGCGTGCGGAGTTTTCATGTCGCCAGCGATTTGCTCACGATAGCCGCCGTGTGGGCGATGGAATGGCGCCGCTGGAGATGCCGGCGTAAGGACCAACTGCCCAACGGTTAGGAAGGCTCCGCCCGGACGATGGGTGATGTATTCGGTGCCTGGATTTCTGTTGACTCGCTTCCGCTGTTGGGGTACATGATCGATATGCGGCTCAACTGCGCACTACATGTCGGGGTCTGCGCTGTGTTATGTCTGGCCTGGCGGTCGTTCGCCTACATCGAAGCGGGGTATACGCTGGGGAAGGTCTGCACCGAATCCATCAACATCCAGTTGGTGGAAGTGACCCGCATCGACGCGGAGAAGAACCTCATTCTATACAAGAAACTGCGGGATCTGAAGGGCAAGGCCCCCGATGCGCCCATCAAGCACAATATCGGCCAGCGGGGCTACAATCCCCGCGAGCCGAAGAACATCATGGCCTGGGCCAAGGTCGGCAAGAAGGCGATCATCTTCAGCAACAACGAGGCCAGCGAAACCTGCATCGACTTCTACTGGTATCAGTGCGCCAAGGAAGGCGAGTGGTGGTCGCTCAACCACGCCGAACCATATCTCCTGCGAACCTATTGCGGCACCATCGAACAACTCATCCCGGCCGTCAACACGATCCTGATGGACCGCGAAGCCATTGTCACGGCCATGGATGACGGGGACAAGGAAAAGCTGCACGTGCGCGAGGGCAAGCTCGTTCGCCAGCGGGCCAGCCTCAAACTCCAGGAGTACGATCCCAAACGCGATCTGGTCAGCGTCATCGGGGTCTTCGCCGCTCCAACCGGCCCGGCCACCCGGCCGGCGAAACCGGTCGAAGTCGCCACGACCGCCCAACCGGGCAAGGCGCCGGTCGCACACAAGGAGGAGCCGCCGGTCGTCAACCCCAACCCGCCCGTTCCGCCACATCCGATACCGGCCAGTGTCGTCGTGGACAAGGAGAAGCGCACGGTCACGATCCCGTGTTACGTGGCCGCCCGCAAGCTCGACTATCTCAGCGAGATCTATCCCATCGAGGTGATCGCGACTTATCCGCATCCGCAGGGGCGCAAGGCCCACGAAACGGTGGTGACGTTCACGGACATCAAGCCCAGCGACGTGCATCTCGCGCTGCAACAGCTTGGCCTGCAACCCGGCCGGCCGACGCAGGGGGATGACAGACCGGCGGGGCCGCTGCTTCGCGTCTACCTGGAGATGCCCGAGAGCGGCACGCGCGTGCCCATGGAGAAGGCGCTCATCAACCCGGCCACCAGTCAGCGCATCGCCCCGGTGAACTGGCGGTTCACCGGCTCGAATTTCCGGCAGCCCGATCCGGAAAAGGACGATCGCGTTTATGGGGCCGACACCACGGGCACGCTCATCACGCTCTTCCCGGTCACCGACGACTGCGTTATCCAGACGGACCTCACGCACAAGGACATGTCGGCGATGAGGCTGGAGACGAACACGGACATCCTCCCCAAAGAGGGGACGCCTCTTAAACTGGTGCTTGAGGCGAGGTAGTCCGGCGCCGACGCTCTCGTCCACACGGGCCCGTAAACGCCGCACGAAGACGCCGGCCAGGAGACTGGCGCCACTTGTTCAGAAATATTACCGGCCGTGGCCAGAACCGCGCGGAGCGCGACGCTGGTTTGTCTGTGGCCGATAACGCGGCAACAAACGTGAATCCGGGGGAGCTGTTTTGCCTGGGGGATCGGTGAATCGTAGGTCAACACCAGCCGACACAGTAGTTGGCGTGGAGCATGTTGACGATGAAGCACCGGGAGTTGGGAACCGTCTGTGAATTGACTTTGCTCGAAGAGCGCCTGCTCTTCTGCACTGACGCGTATGATGCGTCCGGTCTGGAATACGCCGTCGAGTCTCCGATCGTTCTGCCTGCCAGCCCGGTGGCCAGGCAGGCGGCCGCTTCGACGGGCTCGAAGCACGCGTTGTCCGCGCTCCCGCTTCTGCACAGTGACCCCGGCGCCACGGCGAAGTTGTACCTCGACTTTGTCGGCGCGGCCGCGACGAACTGGGGCGGCCGGAGCGTGCCTGCAACCCCGGCGTACGATCAGGACGGCGATCCGACCACGTTCACCGATTCGGAACTCGCCAGCATCCGCGAGATATTCGCCCGCGTGGCCGAGAAATATTCGCCATTCAATCTCGACGTGACGACCGAGGATCCCGGCCAGTACCTCGATGGCAAGGCGCAGCGTGTCGTGATCGGCGGCGACGGCCACTGGTTCGGCTCGGCCGGCGGCGTAAGCTATGTCGGCGCGTTCTACAACTCGGCTCCGAACACATCGTGGGTGTTCCCCATGATGCTCGGCAGCGGCAACCCGAAGTACACCGCCGAGGCCGCGGCCCACGAGGCGGGACATGCCTTCGGGCTGGACCACCAGTCCATCTACTCGGCCTCCGGTCAGAAGACGGACGAGTACAGCCCCGGTGACAGCCAACGAGCGCCCATCATGGGCGATTCCTACGATGCGGCCCGCGGGCTCTGGTGGAAAGGCACATCCTCCGCGTCGGCCTCGACGATTCAGGACGACATGGCGATCCTGGCCGGGCCGAACAACGGCTTCGGCTATCGCGACGATCACATCGGACACACGCTGGCCACGGCCACCCCTCTTGCCATCAGCGGCACGGGCATCAGTGGATCAGGCATCATTACGACAACGAGTGACGTCGACGTGTTCTCCTTCACGACCGGCAGCGGACAGGTCACGCTGAACGGGTCGGTGATCAACACCGGGCCGACGCTGGATCTCAAATTGAAACTCTACAATGCGGCCGGCACTCTGCTGACGGCGGCGGATACCGCCAGTCTCGGTGAGACCATCACAGCGGATCTGCCCGCGGGCACCTACACGCTGGCCGTCGCCAGCCACGGTGACTATGGCGACGTGGGCCAGTACACCATCTCGGGCACGATTGTGCCGGCGGACGTGATCACGGTCAGCGCGCCGACGGGCCTGTCGGCGAAGGCCGCCGGTAATATCGTGACTCTCGGCTGGACCGACAACGCGGGCAACGCAGACGCCTGCGTCGTCGAGCGATCCACCGATGGCACGACCTGGTGTACGCTGGCGACTCTCGGGGCCAATGTGGTGCAGTACAGCGACACCACGGTCGCGGCCGGCGGAACCTACAAGTATCGCGTGTTTGCCCGGAGCGGGTCGATCAGGTCCGACTATAGCGGCGTGGCATCGGTGACTGTCGCCGCGAACCCTCAGATTCAGCCGCCCGTGGGCGAGGCGGCGGCACCGACAGGTTTGGCGGTCCTCCGCAGAAATTCGGCGCGGGTGACGCTCAGTTGGCTCGACAACGCGACCAACGAATCGGGATTCCAGATCGAGTATTCCACCGACGGTCAGAACTGGACGGTCCTGGGCCGCGTTTCGCCGGGTACGAGGTCGGTCGATGTCTATGGCCTGATGCTGAACAAGAGCTACTCGTTCCGTCTGAAAGCAATCGGGCCGAATCGTGGTTCAGGTTACAGCAACACGGCCACGCTGTCTGCGAATGCATCCGCATCGAAGCTGGCGAAGACCCCGGCGAAACAGCGTCCCAGCCTCAAGCCCACGGCGGCCCGCAAGTGACTGGCGGCGTCACCGGATTCAGTCCTCGCGGATGTGCTTGTGGAAGGCATCCATGAGCCGGCGCGTGGTCGGACCGCACTGGCCCGACCCGATGATCCGGCCGTCGATCCGGGCAACGGGGATGATCTCGGCCGCCGTTCCCGTCAGGAAGCACTCGTCTGCGATGTAGAGGTCGTGGCGCTGCAGCACGCACTCTTCGCACGGGATTCCCAGGCGGCCGCACAGGGTGAAGATCACGCCGCGCGTGATGCCTTCGAGAATGCCCTCGGCGGCGCCCGGCGTGCGGACGCGGCCGTCGCGCACGATGAAGATGTTGTCGGCGGTACACTCGGCCACGTTGCCCATGTGGTTGAGCATGATGGCCTCCGACACGCCCGCGTCGATGGCCTCGATCTTGGCCAGGATGTTGTTGAGGTAATTCAGGCTCTTGATGCGCGGCGAGATCGCCGAGGGGTGATTGCGGATAATCGAGGAGGTGATGAGCGCCATTCCCTTCTCGTAGATTTCGCGGGAATACAATTCGATGGTGTCGGCGATGACGCATGCCGAGGCATTTGCGCACTTGGTGGGGTTGAGCCCGAGATAGCCCGCGCCGCGAGTGACGAGCAGGCGGATATAGCAGTCGTTAAAGCCGTTGGCCTGAATCGTCTGCATCATGGCGGCCTTGAGTTCCTCGGCCGGGTAGGGCATGGCCAGCCGGATGGCTTTGGCCGAGTTGCAGAGCCGCTTGAGGTGGGCTTCGCACTCGAAAATCCTGCCATCATACACACGAATGCCTTCAAAGACCCCGTCGCCGTAGAGGGTGCCGTGGTCGTAGACGCTCAGTTTGGCGTCGGGTTTGTCGAGGAATTTTCCGTCAATCCATATTTTCAGGGACATTGAATCAGACTCCGCAATGCAAAAGAACGAAAAGCATACCCGCTCGCCGGCGAAGAATCGAGGGGGCGGCCGACACCTGCGGTCTTTGCATTTTCGCCCGCTCCTTCTTACATTCCCTACGCAATGTCCCGGATTTCAACCCCTGTCGCGGCCTTGTGCTTCGTCGCTCTCTTGTCGGGATGCGCGGCCTCGCTGCCTGAACCGAAGGTACGCGACGGCGAACCCCTCGGCATGCAGATGGTCCGGACCGAGGCGCAACTGGCGAAATATCCGTTCTTCACGCTCCTGAGCTTCGAGACCGACGCGGATCCCGTGTTCGTGAGCACCGATGGCGCCGAGGCGTCGGCCGATGCCACGCGACGCCATACCGGGCAGGGAAGTCTGAAACTTGCCCCCGGGACGAAATCCGCAGTGGTGAAACTCGCCTCGCTGCACAGCGGGAGGGAATGGCCCGGGCGATGGACGCTGATCGGGGCCTACTGCTACAGCACCCGGCCGCAAGTGCTCTCGGCGGCGTTCGAGGCGGACGGCAAAACGCTGGAACACTACACGGTGGAAATTCCAGCCAACCAGTGGACGCCGGTTGTGCTCGATATCCTCTCGGCGCTCTCGCGGGGCTCGGCCGCTACCATCGGAACACTGCGGTTCACGTTCCCCGATGCGCTGCCCGAGGGGCTGTGGCTTGATGATCTCGTCGAGATTGACAACACGGGCACGCTCTACGATGGGCCCGGCGAGGGGATTTCCATCGGCGAAAAGGGGTTCTCGTTCACCGTCGAGCGGCCGGGCAGGTTCAAACAGACGTTCCGCACACCCGAGGCCGACCCGGCCGGGTGGAAGATCGAAGAGACCAACCCGATCCGGGTGCGGCTGTCGTCGCGCGGGCCGCAGCGCTCGATGCTGATCTATCCGGATGGCCGGCAGATCATCGACGGAGTGCTGCAGCCGGTGCTGGGGAACCCATCCGACGCGGCCGCACTGGTGGCGGCGCACAATTCTCCAGCGTGGATCACCGTTACCGGCGATGCCGGGCGGCTGGACCGCAACTCACCCGGCGATGCCAATAATGACGGTTATGCCGAGCAGAGCGGCACGTATCAACTCATCGCCGGCGGGCCGCGGCTGGAACTGCGGATCGAGCCGCGGGGCGTTCCGGTGGTTCGGCCCGTGCTGGAGATTCGCGAACTCCCTCGTGGCAGCATCCTGGTGACGATGGAGGGCGTGCTGGTCGATCGCGTCGCCAGGCTCGACAACGGCAACGTCCTGGTCGAATTGCCCGGCATCCTGACGCGGCCGACGCTCGTGAATGTCCGCGTGGGTCAGTGAAGTTGCCGTACCCTCTCAAGCGTCCCGGTTATTGGGCCGATCCACCGAAGGCGGACCATTGTCCGCGAGGTGGATGATCGAGCAGACCCAACCAACTTCCTTTGTGCGGCCGGGCTGGGTCATGCGCATCCGTGGCAGATCCATCGGGCGACTCGGGCTCCAGGGCAAACTCGTGCTGGCCTTCAGCATGCTGCTGCTGGCCGCCCTGGCGACGGCGACGGGGTTTGCCCTGGAACGCAGCCAGTCGACGCTGGCCGGACTGATGGGCGAGCAGGCCAGGCAACTGTCGCAGACGCTGGCGTTTGCGGCCGTTGAGCCGTATCAGGGCGGCGATGCCGACCAACTGCACCGTCTGGGCTCCGATCTGATCAAGAGCCGCAACATCATCCTCGTTGCCTTCTTCGACGCGGAGGGCAAGCCGCTGACGACGGCCTGCCGCGACCCCGATTTCCGTATCGGCAGGTTCTCCGAGCAATCACGGCGCCCGCAGTCCCTGATGCGGGTTGAAGAGAGGCACCTGCCGACGCTGGGGAATTTCCTCCAGGTCACGGCCCCGGTGTTCGACCGCCGCTCGCTTCAGAAGGGACCGGCGGAGGCCGGTGTGACCCTGTCGGATATGCCCATGCGTGGCGTGCGGCTGCATGGCTACATTACAGTGGGCGTCTCCCAGGATGCGGCCCAGGCCGAACTTCATCGCGTGTCCATGGTCGCGCTGGGTCTGGGACTGGCCATCTTCGTGCTGTGCCTGCCTCTGGCGATCGCGCTGATTCACCGGATATTCCTGCCCATCCGCCAGCTCGTCTCGGCGACCAACCGCATCTCCACGGGCCAATACGACGCGCACGTGCAAATGCGCCGCCCCGACGAGATCGGGCAGCTCGCCGCCTCCTTCAACGAAATGGTGGATTGCATTCATCAACACCGCCGGCAACTGGAAGATGCCAACCACGAGCTCGAGGACAAGGTCCGCCGCCGCACCAGCGAGTTGCAGGCAACGAACTGCCGGTTGTCGGCCGAGATCGCGGAAAAGGAGGACTTCCTCCGCGCCGTCTCGCACGACCTGAATGCCCCTCTGCGCAACATCAGCGGCATGGCGATGCTGTTGCTCACCAAGTACCGGGGCCGGCTGGATGAGGAAGTGGCGTATCGCCTGGAGCGTATCCGCAAGAACGTCGAGGCCGAGTCGGGCCTGATTGCCGAACTGCTGGAACTGTCGCGGATCAAGACCCGCCGCCACAAGATGGAACTGGTCGACATCGACGGCCTGGTGCGCGAACTGGTGGACTGCTTCGAGCCGGACCTGCGCGAGAAGAACATCTCGATCATCCTGGACAACATGTTACCATCGTTTGCCTGCGAGCGCATGCGAGTGCGGCAGGTGTTCCAGAACCTCATTGACAATGCGATCAAATACATGGGCGACGGCCCCGAGCGGCGGATATCCATCGGCTGGACCGAGATGGCCGATGGCTACGGATTCTACGTTCGCGACACCGGCATGGGCATTCATGCCGAGGACGTGCAGAAGGTGTTCTACGTCTTCCGCCGCGGCCGGAATACGGCCGGGACTAATGTCAGCGGAAAGGGCGTCGGTCTGGCCAGCGTGAAGAGCATCATCGAGACCTACGGCGGCAGGATCTGGGTCGAGTCGGAACTGGGCCGCGGAAGCACATTCCGGTTCTCTATTCCGAAGGCGGCTCCGCGTGAGCCGGCGCTTGCGGCCGCGTGAGCCGGCCGGAATGGCAGGAGTTGTTATGCGACGGATCTGCGAGAGAATCATCATCCTGGTGGTCGACGACGACCCGGATTGCCGGCTTCTGATCCGCGAGGCCATCGGCGAGTGCCGCGGCCTGCACGAGGTCTTTGAAGTCTGCGATGGCCAGGCCGCGCTCGATTTTGTCTTCCAGCGGGGCCGGCACGCCGACGCGCCGCGCCCGAGCCTTGTCTACCTCGATCTCGAAATGCCCGGCCTGGGCGGGCAGGAGGTGCTGGCGGCCATCAAATCCTCGCCGCGGCACCGCGACATTCCCGTTGTCATGCTGACCGGCGTTTGCGACGAGAGGCAGATGCGGATCGCCGCCGGCAACGGCGCCAACAGCTACATGCTCAAGCCGGCCACGGCCGACCAGTTCTTCAAGACGCTCCGCGTCAGCACCGCTTATTGGGTTTCGATCCACCAGCATCCAGGTCCGCATTGGATTGAGGAGGAATGCCGCCGACAAGATCAGGTCCGATAGTTGGTTAAGAGAATCCGACTGTGACGTTTGCCATCGGAGACAAATGTATTGTAAGTCAGACTTGTTGTGCCGTGTTGCCCAGGTTCTTATGGACTGAACACAAAGGCCGGGACCGTGTCGTACACCGAACCTGTCAAACTTCTTGTGGTCGAGGACGATTCCGATCAGCTCGATCTGATCCGGGAGACGCTCGAGGACCATTTCGGCCCGGGCTGCGTTGCGGCGGCCGGGTCGATGGCCGAAGCCCTGCGGCAGGACATTGCCGGCTTCGACATGATCCTCTGCGACTACAACCTGCCGGACGGCTCGGGTCTGGATTTGCTCGATCGGGTCGTGGGCCGATTCGCCACGCCGGTCATCATGGTCACCGGCGAGAACGTCGGCGCCATCGCGGCGGAATCCGTCCGCCGGGGCGCCTGCGACTATGTGGTGAAGGTCGGCGACTACATGTACACCATCCCGGTGGTGGTCGAGAAGAACCTCGCCGTGGCCAAGATCAAGCGTGAGAACGAACACCTGCGGCTGGAACTCGAAACCACCCTGGCGGAGCTTCGCGAGAAGAACGGCCAGCTCGAGGAATCACTCCGGCGCGTCGAGGAACTGGCGGCCACCGATCCACTGACGTCGCTCTACAATCGCCGGCATTTCGGCCGCGTGCTGGACCAGCTCTTTGCCGAGGCCCAGCGTTACGACAAGGATCTGTCCTGCGTGATGATCGACCTGGACAACTACAAGCAGCTCAACGACACCTACGGCCACCAGGTCGGCGACCGGAT
>JBEKVL010000151.1:0-12616 GCA_049514055.1 Tepidisphaeraceae bacterium
CGGCGGAGCCGCCGGCTCGGCCAGCGTGACACGATATGAGAGCGACGAAATGGAGATCGTCGCTGATGTCCCCAAACCGGCCGTTCTTCTCATCACCGAAGCCTATAGCCGCGACTGGCACGCCACCGCCCTGCCCGACAGTTCGCAGAAGCAATACACATTGATGCCCGCCGACCTGCTCATGCGGGCCATCCCGCTGGCCGGCGGCAAACATCACATCCATCTCGAATACCGCCCGCCGCATTATACGCTGGGCCTGTGGATCTCCGGAATCTCGGCCGTCGGCTGCCTCACCGCGCTGGCCGCCTGGGTCTGGCGAAGCGTCCGGAGAACTTCGGTCCCGGGCGCGTCTGATCTCCAACGGCCCATGGGTTCATAGACGCCAATGACTCGCCAACCCGCGAAACTCTCTGTCCAAACGAACCCGGCCATCAGCCGCCCCGGTCCCACCGCCCCGATCCTGGTTTTGGTTACCCTGGTCGCGATGATGTTCATCGATGTGCTCCTGGCCGGCGGCAATGTCCTGCTCGCCCGCCCCGACTCCGACATGTCGGGCTTCTTCTACCCGGTTCGCGACTGGGGATTCGATCAACTTCGCCAGGGCAGGATTCCCCTCTGGAATCCCCACATCTCCTGCGGCACCCCCTTCCTGGGCGATGCGCAGACCGGCCTGCTCTATCCGCTCAACTGGCCCGCGCTCTACATGTCCACGGCCGCCGGCATCAACTGGACCATCGCCGTTCACATCCTGCTCGCCGGGCTGCTCATGTACCTCTGGGTCCGACACCACGGCGTCAGCCGCCTCGCCGGCATCCTCGCCGGCTCGATCTACATGTTCTGCGGTGCATATTTCTTCAAGATCCTGGCCAGCCATCTCACGTTCATCTGCGCCGGGGCCTGGGTTCCGCTGGTTCTCTGGTCCGTCGATCGAATCTTCGCGACCGGCCAGGTCCGCTGGTCCCTTATCGGCGGCCTGGGCGCCGCTATGCAGATCCTCGCCGGTGGCTCACAATACGCGTTCTACACCGGGCTCGCGGCCGCCCTCTACGCCCTTTTCAACCTCACGCGCCACCGCGATCGCTGGCTTCCCGTGCTGGGCGGCGGCCTCGTCATGGCCCTTCTCGCCGTCCTGCTGTCCGCCGGCCAGATCATCCCCGCACTGGCCGCGACCGCCGAAAGCACGCGCGCTGACGGCTTTGATTTCGCGGCCGCCGCCCGTGGAGACATGAGGCCTTTGGTGTTTCTGACCCTGCTCTGCCCGTATCTTTTCGGACACACTGACTTTTCCGTCTTCCGTGACCTCTGGGGCATCCATCAACTTCAGATGAACGTCGGAGCCGTCGGGCTCATGCTCACGTGCTATTCCATTGTCTGCGTCGAGTCGCGCCGGCGTCGCTTTGGTCTCACGCTCATTGTCATCCTCTGCCTCATCGCTCTGGGGCACTACACGCCCGTCTTCCGATTCCTCTACGAGCACGTCCCACCGTTCCGTGAATTCCGCGTCGTCGCCAGAATCGGCCTCTTTGCCAATGCCTTCATGGCCCTGCTGGCCGCCCTGGCGCTCGACAAGCTCCGCAGTGCCGAGCTGCGCCCGTGGCTTCTCGCCGCGTGCTGCATGGCGCTGGGAATGGGCATGGCGGTCCTTGCCGTGTCCATGCACCACACCCGCCGCGGCGCTCATGGCGGCACGTATGGCGCGATGATGGAGGCGCTCGATCCTTCGCATATGCTCTACCGGGGCGCCATGGCCCACTCCGACCGGCCGACACGAGAAAAAGCCCGGCTCACGGCCCGCATGCTGGGTGTAAGCGGCGCCGGTTTCCTTCTTGGCGGGGCGGCGCTGCTGCTGTGGCGTCATCCACATGTCCGTGTCTACGCACTGGCCACCATCGCCGTGGCGGAACTGTTTGTCTCTGCTCGCGTCTCCCGCGTCAGTGCTCCATTGTCCGAGGTCTTCAAAGTCCCCGGCGAATGGCAAGTCGCCATCGACCGCGTCCAACCCACGGAACGTACTTTTCATGCCCGCGCCAGCACGCGCAATCAAACCATGCTCAATCGGGCGTTCGACGCCAACGGCTATGAAGCCATCGTCCTGCGCCGCTTCGCGCAAATGGGAACTCTCACCATCCGGGACACCACGCACACGGCTGAGAACACGGCTCCGCTGGAAAATCTCCCCGGCATCTGCCAGTTGATGCGCATCCGCTACATCCTGGCCGACAAACCGCCGCGCACGATCGAAATGCCCCGTCCCATGGACCGCGTCGAACTCCTCGACCGCTGCCGCGTGCTTCCAGGCATGCCCGCCGTTTTCAACGTCATGAACGACCCCGCCTTCGATCCGCGTCGGGCCGTCCTGCTCGAGTCCGAACCTGACATTCAGCCCCAGCCCGGCGGCGCGGCCGGCTCGGCCAGTGTGACGCGATATGACAGCGACGAAATCGAGATCGTCGCCGACGTCCCCAAACCGGCCATTCTTCTCATCACCGAAGCCTACAGCGCCGACTGGCATGTGACCCCCCTGCCCGACAGTTCGCAGAAGCAATACACATTGATGCCCGCCGATTTGCTCGTGCGGGCCATCCCGCTTGCCGCCGGCAAGCATCACATCCACCTCGAATACCGCCCGCCGCATTATGCGCTTGGCCTGTGGATCTCCGGCATCACCGCCACCGCCTGCCTTGCCGGCCTGGCCGTCTGGGTCTGCTTCGGTTTCCGCTCAAGACGGCAGCCCGCCAAGGTTTGAGAATCCACTTCCGCGGGTAATATTGCGGACATGGTGAAGAAAGCGGTGATACCGGCGGCGGGATTGGGGACACGGATGCTTCCGGCGGCCAAGGCCGTGCCCAAGGAGATGCTGCCGATTGTGGATCGCCCGACGATACAGTACGTGGTTGAAGAGTGCGTTTCGGCCGGGGTGGACGACGTCCTGCTGGTGACGTCGAAGGACAAGCGGGCACTGGAGGACCATTTCGACCGGCACCGCGAGTTGGAGCAGCGGCTGGCCGCGGGCGGGAAGCAGGCCCTGCTGGACTCGATCAACGAGTTGATGTCGCGGGCACGGATTCACTCCGTGCGCCAGCAGGAACAACGTGGCCTGGGCGATGCCGTGCTGTGCGCGCGCGAGCATGTGGGCAACGAACCCTTTTTGTGCCTGCTGGGCGATGCTGTGTTCAGTGGTGAGCCGCGGCCGGCGCAGCAACTTGTCGAGGTGCAGCGGGAGTTTGGCGGAAGCGTCGTCGGGCTGGAAGAAGTGCCGCTGGAAAGAGTCTCGCGGTATGGCGTGATCGCCGGAACGGCAATCCGGCCGGGCATCTGGAAGGTGGAATCGCTCGTGGAGAAGCCACGACCGGAAGTCGCTCCGAGCCGGCTGGCGATCGCGGCGCGGTACGTGCTCTCGCCCGGTGTGTTTGACTGCCTGGCGCGGGTCCGGCCGGGTGTGGGCGGCGAAATCCAACTGACCGACGCCCTGCGTACGCTGTTGGATACGGAACCCGTGCATGGCGTGCTGCTGGGGGCAAGACGGCACGACATCGGCAACCCGGCCGATTGGCTGAAGGCCAATCTCGTATTCGCCAGGGCAAGACCCGAGGTATGGGCGCGGCTTGAGGCCACGGTTCGCGGGCTGTTGACAGGAGCATCGGATGTTGACGTGGTCCAGCCGCCTGATATCCTTTCCGCAGGCAAGGAATGAACGAGCGAACCGAAGGTGGTGGCTCCCCTCCGGTTCGCCGTATTTATGCACATGTCGCATCTCGGAGTTGCCACACGGCGGCCTGACAAAAAGTTCGCGACTGAGGAAAAAAACATCGCAAGTAATCGCAATAGCGTCTATAATCGGGTATACTTGTGGATTAATAATGTCGGATTGGGTAGATCCGGCGGTGTGGTGCAAGTGATGACCGGGACGCGGGTCCCGGCTAAATTGAAGGCGACGGAGGTCCCCGATCATGGCGACACCAAAGCGTGCAATTGTACGGCTGCAACTGGATCTGACCGCCAAGAAGAAACTCGACGATCTGTGCGGCCACCGAGGAATGACGCAGATCACCATCATGTCGCGTCTGGTGGACTGGTTCACCGAACAGGACGACGTGACGCAGACAGCCATCCTCAGCCGCCTGGCCCCGGAGTCGCTGGCCCCGATGGCTCGCAAACTCCTCGAGAAGATGTCCCGCGGCGAAAAAGTCTGAGCCGCCAACAATGGAACGTGCTGGGAGAATCCGGGCGATGTCGTCCGGGTGTTTCTCCTGAGATTATACACGGAGACGGATCGTGTCCGTCTTGTTCTGAACCTCCAAACGAAAGGTATCCATGGCTTCCCGAATCATCGTTCGCATCGAGTTGACCCCCGCGGCCAAAGACGCCCTGAACGACCTCACCGACAAGGCCGGCATGACTCAGGTCGCGCTGCTTTCCCGCCTCGTGGAGTGGTTCGCCCACCAGTCCGACATGATCCAGGCTTCCGTCCTGGGACAGTATCCGTCGGAGATCGAGGCCGACATCGCCAAACTGATCATGAAGAAACTGTCCTCGGGCAAGTAAAGAATGCGGCCGGACTGACTTCCCGGTTCATCTGGCCAGGTGCCACGGCCTGCCCGCTGCAAGCCGTGGCGCCCGTTCGTGGATCTGGTCTGGCGTAGACAGGCCATGGCATCCAATCGGTTCCGGGGAGTCATTCTCAGCCCGCTTTCCCGACGGCGAGTCTCTCTGCATCTCCGTGCCGGTCCCTCAAGCAGCTTGTTGTACGAGACGGGTGGTATGTGTGTAACCGCAGCCGCGCTGGCATTGTGCCCTTCTTCCGCATAAAGTTGCGGTTATGAGCACAGTGAAAGTCGGAGTGATCGGCGGCTCGGGACTGGGCCAGGTGCTTGGCGATGCCACTTCCGGCGTGCGCCATGAGATTCAAACCCCCTTCGGGCCACCCAGCGACGCGGTCACGGAGACCGAGTGGCATGGCCTGCCGGTCTTTGTTGTTTCCAGACACGGACCCGGACACCTCCGCAACCCGTCCGAGATTCCCTTTCGCGCAAACATATTCGCGCTCAAGCAACTTGGCGTGACTCACATCATCGCCAGCGGCGCCGTGGGGAGCCTGCGCGAACACCTGCGGCCACGGGACCTTGTCCTGTGCGACCAGGTCATTGACAAGACCAGCCGTCGTGCCGGCACTTTCTACGAGCGGGCGGCCGTTCATGTCGAGATGGCCGAGCCGTTCTGCCCCGTGCTTCGTGGTATCCTGGCCGAAGCGGGGCGCGAAGTCGCCGCGGCCGGAGGCTTCCAGGTACACGACCGTGGCTGTTATGTCTGCATGGAAGGCCCGGCGTTCTCCACCCGCGCCGAGAGCCACATGCACCGGCTTTGGGGCGGCGACCTCATCGGCATGAGCGCCATGCCCGAGGCCCGACTCGCCCGCGAGGCCGAAATCGCCTATGCCCTCGTGGCCCTCGTCACCGACTACGACTGCTGGAAACCCCATGCCGGCGGGCAGGGACCGGCCGACAAACACGCCCTCCTCAGCGAGATTATCTCGCACCTTCAGACGGCGACGAATAATGCCATTTCGATGATCCGCCGGGCCGTGGAACTGCTGGCCGAGCGGCAAGATTCGCTACCGCCCTCGCCCGCGCACTCGGCGCTGGAACTGGCCATCTGGTCGGACAAGTCGCGGATACCCCCGGAACACGTGCAACAACTGGCCCCGTTGTGGATCAAATACTTCGGATAGCAGGGCATTGTGCCTTGCGCCCCAGCGCCGAGGTATGCCTATGTCCAGTCGCTTCCGTAACCTGCGCACTGCCGCCATCATTCTGGCCGCGGTCACCATGGTCGGTCTGCCGAATCTGCCGGCCCAGCCTCCAGTCCAGCCCCCCGTCGACGACCAGCCGGATCCCAACCAGCAGGGTGTGTACGTCAAGGACTCGGCCATCGCCGCAGACAAGTTCGAGCTGGGCAAGAAGATGGAGCGGCTGCAGGAATGGCCCAAAGCTGCCGACATCTACCAGGAGATTCTCGAGAAATACAAGGACCGGGTGGTTGCCATCGCGTTCAACGACAAACAGCAGGCGACGAAGTACTCGAGTGTATGCGAGGCCGTCCGGGCGCGGCTGGCGAAGTGGCCCCAGGAAGGCCTGGCGGTCTACCGCAACCGCTTCGAGCCCAAGGCGGCGGAACTGCTCGATCAGGCCAAGCGCGACGATGCCGGCGCGCTGCACGAGGTCTACGACCGGTATTTCGTGACCGAGAGCGCCCGCAAGGCGGGACTTCAGCTTATTGACTTGTACATGGAAATGGGCGAATTCGCCGGCGCGGCACAGGTCGGGCAGCGCCTGCTGGAAATGCACCCATCCCTCGGCGATGACGAGGCCATCGTGCTCTTCAGCACGGCCACCGCCCTGCACCTTTCCGGCAACGCCACCGTCGCCGCCTACTATGCCCGGGACCTCGCGAAGAAACACGCCCAGGCGACCGCCCTGATCGGCGGCCACCAGATCAAACTCGTGGATGCCATGGAGAAAGCCCTGGCGGCGCCACCGGCCTTTGCAACGAGCGCTTCCAGTGATGGCTATCCGATGATCGGCGGCGATGCCAGCCGCACCGCGCTGTCGGCGGCCAGCGCCGCGCCGACCTCGCGCGTGGCCCTGGTGCAGATTCCCCCTCCCAATATCACCGCCCAGAACGAACAGTTGCGCAGCGGCGCCCTCTCGCATTTCGAGAACGCCCGCGCCACCGGCATGGCCACCAGCATCATGCCCTCGGTCGACCGCGGTGAGCTTTTCTTTCAAAACGGCCAGCGATTGTGGGCCGTGCATCTCGAATCGGGCGTGCCGCTGGCCGGCTGGCAGCAGACCTATTCCGGCCGCTCCGGGCAATTCGTGCTCGGACAGTCCATCATGGCAAACCAGATGGGCGAGCCCTGGAACTCCATGCAGTTCGCCAGCCCGCGGCAATTCTCGGTGACCGTGACCGACGATGCCGTGCTCGCGGTCATGGGGATGGCCGACCAGCGAATGATGATGGGCTGGGGCGGCGTCGCGCCGGCCGGCGGCGACGGTGGCACGCGGCTGGTCTGCCTCGACCGCGTCACCGGCCACTTTCGCTGGAGCGCCAGCCCCGGCGACATCCCCAACAATACCGGCAACCCCAAGAACATCAGTTTCTCCGGCTCGCCAGTGGTGGTGGGCGACAACGTCTATGTGATCGGCCGGGGATCCACCGGCGCCGGCGTCGAAGACTGCCATGTGCTGTGCTACGACCTTAATCCCGGCCGGCCCGCCGGAAGGCTGCGCTGGACGTGCTACATCGCCTCCTCGCAGAACGGCGTGGCCAACTTCGGCATGCCGACGATGAGCCCGGAAACGCTGTCGCACCTGGCCTTCGGCGGCGGCAAGGTGTTCGTCTGCACAAACCTCGGCGCGGTGGCGGCCATCGACGCATACAGCGGGGCGACGGCGTGGCTTGTGCTCTACAACCGCAACGAGTCCGCGACGTCGGGCGGACGAAACCGCGTGATGATGTGGGGCGGGGGATTCAATCAGGCGGCCCTCAGCCAGGACAGCCCCCGGCCCTGGGAATTCAACCCGGTCATGCTCGCCGACGGCAAGTTGTTCGTACTGCCCAGCGACGGCAAGAACCTCTGCATCTACGCCGCCGACACCGGAGAGGAGATCAGGCAGATTCCGCGGGACCTGGAAATCAGGCGGGACAATCCCGAGCGGCTGGACATGCTCCTGGCCGTCAACGACAAGATGCTGGCTGTGGCCACCGACAAGACGGTGGTACTCCTGGACTGGACCAAGCTTGCCGTCGAGAAGGCAAACCGTTCGCGCCTCGTGCCCGAGAGCGTCTTGTGGTTCTCGTATTTCGGCAAGATCAGTGGCCGGCCGTTCATATCCAAGACGAACCTGGTCGTGCCGACCGATTCGTTGCTCTCGGTGGTCGATATCCGCAATCCCGAGAAGGGCCGCACGGTCCACCGCTATCCGGCCGGCGCGTGGCCGTCGGATAAGACACCCGACCGTGAAGCCCCGGGGAACGTCGTGGTGGCCCAGGACCATGTGGTGATCGCCAACCCCTGGAACGTCAGCATCTATTCCGACATGGCATCGGCGCGGAAGAAGTTTGATGTAGCGCTGCGCAACAATCCATCGGACGTCGACGCGCGACTGGTCTTTTCCGAGCAGAACTTCAATGCGGGTGAATACCAGCAATCGCTGACGCTGCTCGACGAGGCGGTAAGAGTGCTCGGCGGCTTGAAGGACCAGACCAGCCCGGCGCGCAACCGGATCTTCGCCGACGCCCTGCTGTTCGCCCAGCGCATCCAGATCCGCGACCCGCAGGCCACCGACCTGACGGCACAACTTTTCGACCGCGTCGCGGCGGCGGCTTCGAACGCATCACAGCAGGTGGTCTATCGCACGGCGCGGGCGAGGTTCCATGAAAGCCTGGCCGCCAAAGCCGGCAAACGCGACGGCCTGCAACGGGCCGTCGAACTCTACCAGGAAATCCTGCTCGACAACGAGTTCCGCACGGTGACGCTCTCACCGGACGACACCTCGGCGCCCCGGCAGGCCGGCGGCATCGCCGAAGACGCCATACGCGAACTGATCAAACGCGGCGGACCCGAGGTCTATGCCGCCTTCGAGAAGACCGCTTCGGATATGCTCGCCTCGCTGACGGCAGCCGGAAAGCCCGACGACCTGTTGGCGATATCGGAGAAATACCCCAACGCGACGGCAGCGCCCAAGGCGCTGATGCAGGCGGCCACGTTCTACGAGCAGCAGGACAACCCGCGCATGGCCGTGCAGGTGCTGCGCCGGCTCTACTGGAAATATAACAGCCGTTTTGCGGACGGCACTCAGCGACTGGACATGATCCAAGCGATGGCCCGCAACTATCTCCGCGGCGGAAACTTCCCGGCGGCACTGGGCCGCCTGGAACGTGCGGCGTTCATGTCATCCGGCGCGCCCATCACCACCCCCCTGCTGCTTCCCGACGGCAAACTGCTGGCCAGTGCCGACGGCAAGCCGGTGAAGACGATCGCCGCGGCTGTCGCGGCCATGGAAGCGTTTGCTCAACAGCGATCCGAATCGCTGCCGGACGTGCGGATACCGCTGCAGAGAACTACCGAGGAAACCCTCGACAACATGCGCAAGGGGATCCATCCGCCAAAGGCGTTTCTTCCCGAAGACCCGCAGAGTGTCGTCGCGGGCGTGCAGCTCGTGATCGAGCCGCCATCGTCGCTGGTGGATATGAACCGTTACGACCGGCTCGTGACCTGTACCGCCAACCGGATTTCGGCCTATGCCCCGGGAGCGGCACAGCCCGTGTGGACCAGCGATGCCCAGCTTGAAGACCCCCGCGCGCTGGCGTGGCTTGATGCTTCCCGCCTGGTGATCTGGGGCGGCGGGGGGCTGGCAATCCTCGACGGCGATTCCGGCAAGACCCGCTGGGCCGGCAACCTTGCGACGCTGCCTCCACTTGAGATGCTCACCGCGCCCATCGCGGGCAACGAACAGCCCGATCTCAACGCCGCGGTCGCGCCCGGCGTGCCCAACGGCATTGTCCAACTCCTAGGTAACCAGGTCTTCATCCAGGGCGGCGGGCAACTCGTGGTGCAGGGAATCCCGGCGCAGCAGTTACAGCCCGCGCCGCCGATAGCGCCGGCCGCGGCGCAACCCGCCGAAGGCCAGAAGAAAGTGGAAGTCAAAGAGCGTATCACCTTCCTCAAGCCTCTCAACGACCGCATCGTGCTCAGCACGGACGGCGGCCGCGTTGTCGCCATGTCGCTTGGCGACGGCCGCATGCTCTGGCAGACCCGGCTGTGCAACGGCGGGGGCATCCAGCGCCTGCAGGCCAGCGGAGACTTCGTCGTCGGCATGGTCACCGAGGGCACCAGCGTGGTGCTGGCGGTGCTCGATACCTACAGCGGCCAACAGGTCTGGAAGAAGGTCTTCTCCACGATGCAGGGACGGTTCCCGCAGAACTGCGTCCTTGCCGACGACGGGACACTGATCTGGACAACCTACAACTCCATCGTGGCCCGCGACCTCTATGAACCCGAGCAGCCCGGCTGGGAGAAGCCCGGCCGGAACTACGCCGGCATGACCCAGCCCGATCACCTGGCCATCTACCGGCAGCAGGTGCTGGCGGTGTGCGATGGCGGAAGGTTCGTCGATCGGCGGTTCCTGATCGACGGCCAGAACCTGACGATGCTCAAGACCCAGTCGCAGGACGCCTCGGTGCAGATTCGCCTTGCCGGCCCGCGGATGTACCTCGTCGGCAACCGCTCGTTCCTGACCTATCCGGCCGCTCCGAACAACAGCGACGAACCGACTGACTACCGCGTGCTCTGCTACAGCCGGCAGATCGTCAAGAGCAGCGACGGCAAGTCATCCGAGAGCGGATCGCTGGTCCACGACTACCGTTTCAAGGAACCGGCCCACGTCCGCTCCTGGCACCTTGTCGACGGCGGCATCTATTACCTCGCCGGCGACGACAAACTGCACTTCCTTAAAGGCACGGTGGCGCCGTAGAGTTTCGATTGTGGGCAGAGCAAGTTCCGGGGTGGCATGCCACCCGAAGTGTTCCGGCCAGGTTCAGGGCGCCCGCTTCAGTCCCTCCCATTTCACGACCCAAGAGCCATCGTCCGGAAATCCTGGGGCGGGCTTGTCGGGAGCGCCGTCCCAGCCGGCGGCCATCATGGCGACGGCGTAAAGCAGGCCGCCGTTGCCGGGCAGATAGGGACACGGGCCGCCGGTATTCACGCCGCGAGAGTCGTAAGCGTTCTTGCCGCCCGCCTCCTTGAGCAGTGCTTCGACGGCCAGTTCTGGCTCGCCCACGCGGGCGGCGGCCATTGCCATCCAGGGGAAATCCCAGCCCCAGCAACGGTTCCAGTCCCAAGTCTGCCATACCTTCAGGACCGTGCGGTGCGCGGTGTCGCGATCGACGCCTTCCATGGGGGGCAGCATGCCCAGCACGCCGACCGGATCGGGATGTTCCCAGGCGCGTTTGCTGTAGGTGTCCGTCCAGTCGGCCGAGTGAACGAACACGCCGTCCACCACGGGAAGGGGCGCGAGTTGGCGCCGCACCTTGTCCCAGCGCGGCTCGCGAGGCAGTTCCATACGCTGGCGCCAGCGCTGCGCCTGGTCGAGTCCCCAGCGCCAATAGGCCAGATCGAAGACGGTATCGCGCGTGACACCCTGTTCACTGGGTGGCATGATCGGCTTGAGATGGTAAATCCCCTGGTCATCCGGCGTGGGAAAATCGGCCATGTAGTCCGCGGTCGCAAAGACGACGTCCTTCCACTTCTCCAGTGTCGCCCGGGTCGGCCGCAGGCGATACTCCAACTCCGCGAAGAAGATCGGATGGGGTTGTTGCCAGTGAAGGATGAAGCTTCCCATCCACGGCGCGGTGCGGCCTTCCGGGCCGACCTGCTTACCCCACCTGGCCCCGGCGTAGTCAAATTGTTCAGCCAGTTGCCGGGCGATGGGCAGGAATCTCTGATAACAGCCCAGCGCTCTGTCCGCCATCGGCCAGCGATCCCACAAGCCGTAATGCGCCAGGTGCCACCAGACCATTTCCATGTGGAACTGGCTGCTCCAGGCATCGAGGCCCATCAACCCGTCCTCCGCGGAAGGCCAGCTTCCGGCGGATTGTGCGGCCATCTGGTATTGCGAGAGCACGATCCGCCGCTCGAGCTCCTTCCAGCGCGGATCCTTGCTTTCGGACAGGTCGATGGCGCCGCCGGTGGTCCAGAAGTCTTTCCAATAACCGGCCACTGCCTGTTGCGTCCGGGGCACAGTTGGCAATGTGTCCAATGTCTTGCCGGAGAAACCACAAACGAATTCCATCCGCTCCGTAGCCTCACCGGTCAGCGTGAAACTGTGGCTCTGCGGCGGCTTCCGCAACGCACACCCTTTGGACCAGGTCAGGCTGACATGGCAAGTCGAGGCGTCGGCGGTGCGTTGGATGTCGGCACGTTCCTTGCCGTCCTGCAGCGCCAGTTCGCTGGTGTGCGCCGCCGGGCGATTCCAGTCTCCCGTCCACGGTGCCCCGCCTTTTTCGCCGGGGTAGGGAAAATCGAGCACGACCACCAGTTTGCCGTCCCGCAGCAGAGGTGATTCAGCGCGAACGGCAATCAGGTCCAGCGCGGGATGCACGCAGGTTTCCACGGTAACGATCCGGCCATCGAGTTCGAATCGGCTCCGGTGCAGCCCTGTCCAGAGGTCATACGTCCGGGAGAGATTGTGAATCTCGTCTGGCCGCAGTGCCGTTGCATCGGCACGAATCAACCGCAGGCGACCCAGGTTCATCGGGTGCGGATTTCGGAACATCCAGGCGTCGAGCTCGCGTTTCTCGGCCGCCTTGCGCATGGGGCCGATGAGCCGGCCACGTTCGACGGTGCCGGTCGCGGGCAAGTCGGCCGGCGTACAGCCAGGCGGGAGCGGAGAGGAATGCCACGCCCAGTGGGACATGGTGTTGCCGCCAAAGGTCTGCAAGCCAGTCGCATCCGCATTGAAGCAGAACTCGCCGTTGCCGAGCGGGATCTGGCCGACCGGGTCGTTCCACTGGATGTTGTGGCGGGAGACGAGGGCGTGGCGGTCGATCGGGCCGC
>JBEKVL010000152.1:0-10304 GCA_049514055.1 Tepidisphaeraceae bacterium
GCTGTTCACGATGAACCCGGACGGCTCGAACCAGATGGCGGCATATCACAGCAACTCCTACTGGCCCAACGCCACCTACTGGCCGCGGCCCATTCCCGGACACCCGTCGCAGATCGTCGGCATCGTCTCCGGCCACCACGGCGTGGGGCGCGTCGGCGAGATGGTGATTTTTGACCCCGCCCTGGGCCAGCACGAGGCCGAGGGCGCGGTGCAGCGCATCGGCGGCCGCGGCAAGCGCGTCGAGGCGGTGATCGAGGATGCGCTGGTGTCGTACACCTGGCCGCGTTTCGCCTGGCCGTATCCGCTGGCCGAGGGCGAAGCCAACCGCGGCGCGGGCAAATATTTCCTGGTCAATTGCCAGATGGATGAGTGGAGCCCCTGGGGCATCTACCTTGTGGACACGTTCGACAACATGACCCCCCTGCTGATGGGCGGCTATGCCGAGCCGATTCCGCTGCTGCCCCGGCCGACGCCGCCGGTGGTGCCCACGCGCGTGGACACGAAGAAGACCGACGCGCAGGTGTACATGGTCGACATCTATCGTGGCGGCAGCCTGCGCGGCTATCCGAGGGGTTCGGTCAAGGCCCTGCGCATCGGCGCGCACGACTACCGCTACGGCGGAAACGGGGACACATACGCCGCCAGCTACGAGGGCGGCTGGGATGTCAAGCGAATCCTCGGCACCGTGCCGGTCGAGGCCGACGGCTCGGCGTTCTTCAAGGTCCCGGCCAACACGCCGATCTTCGTGCAACCGCTCGACGCCGACGGCAAGGCCCTCCAGGTCATGCGAAGCTGGTTCAGCGCCATGCCCGGCGAGGTGCTCTCGTGCGTCGGCTGCCATGACAAGAACGAGACCGCCCCGGCCATCCAGACGATCGCCGCCCTGCGCGGGCCAGGCGAGATCCAGCCATGGTTCGGTCCGGCCCGCGGCTTCGGATTCGAACACGAAGTCCAGCCGGTGCTCGATCATCGTTGCGCCGGCTGCCACGACGGCAGCGCTCGCAAGGACAACAAGCATCTGCCCGATTTCCGCTCCAAGCAACTCCGCCCCGACCAGAAAGGCAACTACAGCCCGGCCTACATGGCCCTGGCGCCGTATGTGCGCCGGCCGGGATATGAGAGCGACTATCACATGCCCATCCCGGCCGAGTTCCACGCCAGCACCAGCCCGCTGATCCAGGTGCTGGAAAAAGGCCATCACAACGTGCAGCTTACGCGCGAGGATCGCGAGCGCATCCACACGTGGATCGACTTCAACGTCCCCTACGCCGCCAATTGGAACGAAAGCAATCAGCCGCCGCAGCAGGAACAAGTCGATCGCCGGGCGAAGTACAAGGCGCTCTTCGCCAACGTCGGCGACCGCACCGAAGCGCCGGTGCCCACGCCGGCGGCAGCGGCGTTCGAGCGTCCCGCGCCCGAGCCCACCCGGCCGGCGCCGATGAAGCTGGAAGGCTGGCCGCTGACACCGGAGCAGGCGGCCGGCATGCAGAAGCGCGCCGGCCGCGAAATCACGCTCGATCTGGGCGACGGCGTCGCCATGCCGCTGGCGGCGATTCCGGCCGGGAGGTTCGTCATGGGCGATGTCAACGGCGCGCCCGATGAGTATCCACAGTCGGTCGTAACCATCACCCAGCCATTCCACATCGGCCGGATCGAGGTCAGCAACCGGCAGTACGCCCGGTTCGACCCCCATCACGACAGCGCCTACATCGACGCCCGCGGCAAGGACCGCATCAGCCGTGGCTATCCCGTGAACGAGCCCGACCAGCCCGTGGTCCGCATCACCTGGCACGAGGCGATGGCCTTCTGCCGCTGGCTGTCCGTGAAAACGGGGCAGGAATGCACGCTGCCGACCGAGGCCCAGTGGGAGTGGGCCTGCCGCGGCGGCTCGGCCACGGCGTGGTCGTTCGGCGACTCGTTTTCCGGGCAGAACAATCTCGCCAACGTGGCCGACTCCAGCCTGGGCGGATGGGCGTGGGGCCGCGTCGAACACGGCTATTCCGACGGCGCGCAGTTCTCCGTTCCCGGCGGCCGCTACAAGCCCAACGCCTGGGGCCTGTGCGACATGCACGGCAACGTGGCCGAGTGGACCCGCAGCGACTACCGTGCGTATCCCTACGTCGACACCGACGGCCGCAACGAGCTTAACCTGGTGAACCCCAAGGTCGTTCGCGGCGGCTCCTGGAACGACACGTTTCAATACTGCCGCTCGGCGAGCCGTCTGCAATATCCGCCGCACCAGCCGGTGTACAACGTCGGCTTCCGTATTATCTGCAAACCGGCGGGACTGGCGAAAGGCGAGTGAGCAGGGCGTGGCCGTGGATTCTGGCAATGGGCCGCTGCAGCCCCGATGGGTCATCGCGGCAGGGAACCGCGATCAACGATCGCGGCTACAAATACACGGTTTGCCAAAAAGTACGGGCAGACCTGCGATCGGGGGCGCGACCGGAATTCCGGGCAATCTGTAAGTTGTTTCTACTGCGACAGTTATCATTCCGAGCGTACTCGCGAAGAATCCGGCTTTGGACTTCGAGGCCAGATCCCTCGCGAGACTGAGTTCTGCGTCCACTCGCGCCTGCAATGATATCACGACTGGTCGCGGGGTGAAGCGAAAGGCGCGTCATGATCTCTCGCAAATGACGCCGGAACCATGGTCGAATCCGGAGAATGCGGTGTAACGAATCCTATCCGAAGGTCGTTATTCTGTACTGGGAAACAGCAGTACGGTTTCCGCCTCGTTGATGGAATCGAAGGTCATTCGCGTTCCTCGTGAATCCGCCTGTCAACAGGGATCTGGCATACATGCGACGATCAACGAACTGAACACGCGAAGCATAACGGCCACATTGTCCCAAGCCGGGCAGGGGCAAACATGGGTGTGGATTTCGTTGGCTCTTCTCGCGATGGTTGTGCTCGCAACCGCCGTGCGGGCAATCAGGTTGTGAACCGGAAAGCCAAGCAGCATCAGGCCACGACTGCTGCCACGCCCCCCGTGCAGGCGCCTCCCCGTCTTCCGGCGATTGCTCCACTCCGGCAACGAAGCGTCAACGCCAGCACGAACATGCCCAGCATCGTCATCATGCCGGGTTCGGGCACGGCTACCGGGGCCAGCGAGACTCCGCGAAAGTAGGTATTTTCGGGCGAATCAATGATCTTGCTGAAAGTGGAACCAGCACCGGTATCGGTCACGGTCCAAAGAGCATTGCCCAGAACTGAGCCGCTCGTTGTCCCCGCGTCGGTAGCGAAGAGAATGACGTTGCCATTGACGAGATCGCCCGCCAGACCGCGAAGCCCGCCGGCGGTGCCGGCCGGAAGTCCGGCGGTGATGATGTACTGCAGACTCCAACTCGTGCCGTCATAAGCCCATTTCTGCAGGCCGCCGCCGCCGGCCACATCCCGGTCATCGGCAATGTAGAGCGTATCCAGACCGGTTCCGGCGTAGTCGTTGGAGTTCAGATCGAAGAAGACGAATTGATATGGGCTGCTGCTGCCGGTGCCCGAACCGCTGGCGATGACAAAACCAGTTGAGGCCATGCTGGTCGGCAGGCCCGTGCCCACGGGAAAGACCCCTATGCCCGGGTCGGAGGACGACGCGGAAACAAAGAGCCGGCCGCCGAAGATGCCGACATCGCGGCCCTTGCTCAGCAGGACGGGCGTGGAGGTCGTGCCTGAGCCGGAGTACAGACGCAGTCCGGGAGCAAGGCTGTTGCCCTGCGTGCTGACCCAGAAACGCTGTGCATCATCCGAGGCAGCACTGCGGAAACTGCTGCTGGCACCGTCTTTGAAAATGCGGGAGGTATCGACCGTGCCGCTCGCATCGACCAGACCGATCGTCCGTGCCACCGTACCGGGGCTGGAAGCGGTGATGCCGGCCGTACCGACGGCACCATTGTAGCCCGGCACGATGATGACAGAGCCATCGACCGAACGCGCGATCAGTCCTTCTGAACTGTCCGATCCGCTATCGGTGAGCATGTTGTTGGAGCCCGAGACTACAGTGGGCATCGCGATGGTTTGAACCGGAGCAGACTGTGCGGCCACCCGCGTGAACTCATCCAGGTAGACAGCCGTCGCCGCACTGCCGGGAGTCGAAACGGATCCGGTGAAACCGGCCGTGCCGCCGATGCGTTCAACAAGGATGTCCGTCGCCACGATGGGGGCGGCGATGCTCGATGGCACCGGCAGCAGACCCACCGCCACACCAGGAAGCAACCGAAGCAACCCAATGATGCCGATTCTCATGAAAGCCCTCTGTAGACGCGGAGAAATCACCGACACTTCAGTTGCACCCGGTAGCCCTGGGGGCCACGAGTCATCCAGGAATTATAGCCTACGGAACAGGATGGGGCCACTGGGATTCCCCGGCTGGGATTCCCCGGCTGAACAGAGTCCCCTTGATATGTCGGCCGCTGGCAGTCCAGACATCCTCGTTGTCGGCGGAACTTCGATCCGGCCAACCAGAAGACCGGCGTGCAGGCGGTCCCGAGCGTCGCGCCCTTGCCCGCGTAGTGCCACTCATCGCCGTTGGCGGGCTCGCCGGCGAACATATAGCCACGACCGACCGTCATCATCGACTCGACCATGCAGTATCTTGCATCGCAGATTATCGGGCATCCTCGCATCACTCCACCGCATTCGAGCCGGTCACGCGACCAGTGCCCTCGAGGCCTTTGGGACCACCGGCTCGGGAGTGACGAGATGGACTGCTACGTCGGGAATCAGCTCCCATCTCACCGCGGAAGCCGAGCACATTCATGCAAGGTGCGTGTGGGGAATTGGAGTCTCCAGGCCACCCGGTCCTGCGCCACTATCGGCCGTTCCCTCCCGCCACGCCCGCCGCCCATGGCGTGAACAGCCCCAACTCGAGTTACCTCTATTTCCTATCGAAATTGTTGGTTGTGGTTGACGACGGGCTGATAATGCGTACAATCCGGCCCTCTTCGGGGCCGTCGGAAAGGAAGGATCGCAATGAGAAACGTGGGTTTCAGCCTGGCGATCGGCATCTTGCTGTCGCTGGCCGGGTGTGATCGGTCGGATAAGACCGGTTCGCCTGGCGGCAACCAGGGGCCGGCCGAGGTGCGCCTCGGGTACTTCGCCAACGTAACCCACGCCCAGGCCGTCATGGGCGTTGCCAGCGGCGAGTTCGCCGGGGCCGTCAAGCCGGCCAAGTTCACCACCACCGTGTTCAACGCCGGGCCGTCGCTCATTGAAGCCCTCCGCGTCGGCGCCGTCGATATCGGCTACGTGGGACCCGGACCGGCGCTGTCGGCCCAGGTGGTGTCCAAGGGAGAGGGCATCCGGCTTGTGGCCGGGGCGGCCGCCAACGGTGTGCTGATCGTCGCCCGCAAGGACAGCGGCATCGATAAACTGGCCGACCTCAAGGGCCGAAAAATCGCCACCCCGCAACTGGGGAACACCCAGGACATCGCCGCCCGGCACTACGTGGTGTCCGTCCTGAAACAAGCCGATGCCAGCAACGTGGTGCCCGTCGCCAACGGCGAGCAGGCATCCTTGATGGCCCGCGGCCAGATCGACGCGGCCTGGGCGCCGGAGCCGTGGGGCTCGCGACTGATCGCCGAGGCTGGCGCCAGGCTGATCGGCAAGGAGGAAGACCTCTGGCCGAACAAGGAAGTGAATCTGACGGTCGTGGTGACGACCCCGGAATTCCTGGCCAAGTACCCGCAGGTCGTTGAGAAGACACTGCGAGTGCATCGCAACTGGACGAAGCGTCTGGCGGCCGATCCGCAGAAATACGCGGGAGCGTTGAACGACGCGCTGGCCGCGGAGACACACAAGAAGCTGGCGCCGGGAGTGGTGGAATCAGCGCTGAAGAACGTGAGGTTCACCGACGATCCGCTGGATGAGACGCTGGTAACCATGGGCCAATGGGCATTTGAACTGGGCTTCCTCGCGAGGCAACCCGAACTCAAAGGATTTGCGGACTTGACGCTCTTGCGTAGACTGCAAGCCGAGAAATGATGTGGCAGGTTGACACAACGTCGGTCGACGGCATGGCCCCCGGGAGAGCGCGCGCATCGGCCGGCCGCGGACACGTCGTCATACGCGGGATCGAGAAGCGATTTGCCGGTACACTGGTGCTCGGCCGGATCGACCTGGAATGCCGGCCGGGCGAGTTCGTCGTGGTCGTCGGCCCCAGCGGGTGCGGCAAGAGCACGTTGCTCAACATCGTGGCGGGAATGGCGCGTGCCGATGCGGGCATGGTGACGCTGGACGGCCACGCCATCACCGCGCCGGGTCCCGAGCGGGCGATGGTGTTTCAGGATCACGGGCTGTTCCCCTGGCTCAGTGCCCGGGCGAACGTGGATTTCGGCCTGAAAATGCGCGGCATGGCCGGGTCCGAACGGCAGGATCGCGTCGAGGAAGTGCTCCGCATGGTTCACCTCTCGCACGCGGGACACAAGCTGGTGCATGAACTGTCGGGTGGAATGAGGCAGCGTGTGGCCATCGCCCGGGCACTCGTGCTCGACCCGGCCCTGCTGCTGATGGATGAGCCTTTCGCGTCCCTCGATGCACAGACGCGAACGCTGCTGCATTTCCAAGTGCAGGAACTCTGGCTGGCGGCGAAGAAGACGATTCTGTTCGTGACGCACTCGGTCGGCGAGGCGGTGCGGCTGGCGGATCGGATCATCGTGCTGGCGGCGAACCCGGGACGCATCCGCCGCGTGATCAGCGTGGACCTTCCGCACCCGCGGAACTTCGACAGTCCACAGATTTCGGAAGTCGTGAGGCAGGTCCGCCGGGAAATCGAAGACGAGGTCAATCGTGTCAACGAGCAACTGGGCGACGATCGCTGGCAGCCTGCGGCGGCTGCTGATATGGATATTGATACTATCGACCTGGGAGGCGGCATATAGGGCAATCGGGTGGAAGCAGTACATTTTCCCTGCGCCAAGTCACATCCTGGACGCGATGCTCTCGATGCTCGGACACCAGACCGAATTCGGCGCGCCGATCGGGAAAGGCTGGCCGTGGGGCGAGGCGGTGGCCGCCGGCGCGCCGCATCAGGCCCCGCTGATCATGGCCAACCTGGTAAGCCTGTGGCGGCTGTTGCAGGGATTCGTCATCAGTTTGCTGCTGGGCACGGTGCTCGGACTGCTGATGTGGCGCAGCGAAGAACTGGACGAGTTGCTGGGGCCGCTCTTTCTGGGTTTACAGACATTGCCGAGCGTCTGCTGGGTGCCGCTGGCGGTGTTGGTCTTCGGGCTGGAAGAGCGCGGCGTGCTCTTTGTGCTGGTGATGGGGAGTTTCTTTGCGATAGCGATCGCGCTACGAGACGGCTTACGGACGATTCCGCCGCTGTATCAGCGGGCCGGATTGATGCTGGGGGCGCGTGGATGGCGGCTGTATCGCTACGTGCTGCTTCCCGCGAGCCTGCCGGCCATGGCCAGCAGCCTGCGGCAGGGGTTCTCGTTCGCCTGGCGGTCGCTGATGGGCGCCGAACTGATCTTCGCCACCCGCAACGAAGGCCTCGGCCGGCTGCTTCAGTTGGCCCGTGAAGTCCACGGCGACATCGCCCGCGTGCTGGCGGTGATGCTGGTGATGGTGCTGATCGGCATGGCCGCCGACCGCCTGGTGTTCGCGCCGCTGCAGGTGAGAGTGCAGAGAAGATTCGGACTGCATTGAAGATTCGTAGTACCGGCTTGTGCCGGTCTTGCAACATCAAATCACGGCACGGGCGGAATCGCGCATCCGCGCCGGGAACTCTCAACGCCAGTGCGGCTGAGCGCAGAGATGGCGACGGCGCTGCGGGCGGCAGGAAGTGCCAACTCGCGCTGGTCGGCCGGTAGCAACTTCAGATCCCAAGGCGTGCTCGAGTCGCCGGATATCGTATAGACACACCAGAAACGGACGTCATCCGCGGGAGCATCCCAGGAGAGACTCCACACGCCGCGTTTCTCGCACAGCGAAAACGTCGGCGCCGCGGGCACCGCGGGATCGAGCCAGGGGAACGCAGGCACCAACGCCTGCCGTTGGTACGTCGCGGTGCGAAGCGCCTCGGCCACGCCGCCGTTGTTGTGGAGCAGCGCCCTGGCGCTGAAATGCACCTGGCCCGGCAGGGGCATTCGCGTGCGGGTGGTGTTGATCTGTGCCAGAATCTCCCCGGCGGACCAGTTGAGTTTCGGGTCGGCCACGCGCGACGTGTACAGGCCCGGCCAGAGATACCGGCCCTGGGTGTTCTCGCCGAGCCACCATTGCAGCAGACCGTCGAAAGGCTGCTGGAGAGCGTCGTGCTTCCAGTACAACTGCGGCGTGAAGTAGTCGCACCACCCCTGCTGGAGCCACAGCCGCGAGTCGGCATAGATGGTGCTGTAGGCGTCGAACCCGCGTACGCCCGGCGGATTTCCCGGCCGCCAGATGCCGAAGGGACTGATGCCGACCTTCACGGATTTCTTCTCGGTTTTGACGGCTGCGTAGAGCGTCTGCACGAAGATGTCGATGTTCTGCCGCCGCCAGTCGGCCCGATCGAGCAAACCTCCGCCGCGCAGGTATTTCTGCCAGGGTTTGTTGTCGGGAAAATCCTGGCCGTTCTGCGGGTAGGGATAGAAGTAGTCGTCGATGTGAACACCATCGATGTCGTAGCGATGGACGACGTCGGCAATGACCTTGACGCTGTAGTCACGCGCTTCGCTCTCGCCGGGGTCGAGCCAGAGGTGGTCGCCATAGGTGCGGACCAGATCGGGCCGCGTTCTGGCAATGTGGTTGCTCGCCAGCGGCGACTTGGCGCCGGCCGCCCGGGCGCGAAAGGGGTTGAACCAGGCGTGCAGTTCGATGCCGCGGCGATGGGCCGCCGAAATCCACTCGGCCAGGGGATCGTAAACCGGATCGGGCGCCTGGCCCTGGCTGCCGCTGAGGTATTCCGACCAGGGCTCGAGGCTCGACGGATAGAACGCATCGCAGGCGGGACGGACCTGGAGAATGATGGTGTTGAGCCGCAAATTGGCGGCCAGGTCGACGTACGCCAGCATCTCCTCCCGCTGCTGCGCGGATGAGAGGCCGGGCTTGCCGGGCCAGTCGATGTTGTTGACGACGGCAACCCAGACAGCGCGAAACTCACGCGGAACCGGCGGGGGCTCGGACGCGGGCGGCGGTGGCGCCGTGGAATTGCGAATCGGGCAGCGGGCGCAGTCGCTGATCAGCGGAAGAAGGAGCAGAAGGGCAACGGCCATGCGCAGCCGGAAGCACGAGAGTCGGGATTTCAGACTTACGATCCCGGATTTGAGATCCAAAGTCGTGAACTTGAAATCCAAGAACCGGGATTTGAGATTCCAGATTGGAGATTTGAACTTTGCGATTTGCAACCTCACCGTCAGGACCGCGGACCGGGACTCCTGGGCAATACATCGGCAACTGCGGATACCAGGCTTCGATAACCGGCCGAACAATGGCCACACACCGCGTATTCGCTTCCCAGGGCCGGAACATCGTCCAACGTCAGGTCCGATAACAGGGAGAATCCGCGACGCCGGCACCAGGACATGGAGCCATTCGGCGTGCGTCCGTTTTTCTCTTTATCTCCACCGCGTCTTTGGCCGACATTACTCCAGTCATGGGAGTTGCTCCTCTCGGTCGGGGACACTCACCTGCGACGTTTGTATTCTCAGCACATCCTGCGGATGCTGGAGAGGAGCACATCATGGAGCTTGTCCGTCCCGTGGTTGCCGAGCCCGTTACATCGCCCAAGAGCGAGCATCTCGGCTATAAGTTCCAGCGTCTGCGCGAGCGCCTTCGGCAGGCGGTCGCCAGTGGCGAACTGTCCGGTAAACTGCCCGGCGAGCGCGAACTGGCCAAGGTATTCCGGGCCAACCCCAAGACACTCAGCAAGGCCCTGACGGATCTGGCGGCCGAAGGACTGCTCGAGCGCTCCATCGGACGCGGAACCTACGTCACGGGCACGCCGGCACCGCAAGCCGAGGCCGGTCAATCGCTGGTCCTCACCGATTCCACGCGAGACAACCAGTTGCTCGTCGAATCCCTGCGACAGCGGAACCCCGCCATGGAGTGCGTGTCCTCCACGGCCCAACTGCGGCCGAGCTTCCTGGATCATTTTAAGAGCGTGATCGATCTTTCCACGTCCACGCCGGAATCGCTGCTGCGCAGCCTGGTCGTACGCGGCATGAGCATCGTCCGCATCGGCCTGGAGCCTGGATTCGTCCGGACCCACGCCGTCCTCCTGGACACCGCTCACGCCGCCACCGTGCTGGCGAGACAGATGCTGCTGGCCGGGCACAGGCACATTCTGGTCATTGAAACACCCGGGCCACAGACCGTGTCAGGCGCCGTGC
>JBEKVL010000153.1:0-10302 GCA_049514055.1 Tepidisphaeraceae bacterium
CCGCACGGCGCCGTCTTCCGCGTCGCCTGCGACCCGGCCGGCAAGAGCCGCAACGATCAGACGTCAAAGAGCAACGTACAACGCCTGCGCGAGGCCGGTTTCGTGGTGCGGACGCGCGGCAGCGCGATTCTCGACGGCGTTGAGGAAATCCGCGCCGCCCTGGCCCCCGCCGCCGGCGAGCCGACGCTCTTCATCCACCCACGTTGCCGCCGCCTGATCGAGGCGCTGGCCGGCTATCGCTACAGCGAGGAGGACAACGAGGTGCCGCTGAAGGATGGCCGGCACGACCATCTCACGGATGCGCTGCGGTATTTCTATGTGAACCGGGTGACGGGGGACGTGAAGGGAGGGAAATACTAAGGAAAAGGGTCAAAGGAAGAAGGCAAAAGGAGGAAGGCGGAATGCAAAGTGAAAAATGCAAAATGGGGCCAGGAATACATCAACACCGAAGATGCGCGCGGAGTCATATCCCTTTTTTTTTCTTCCTCTTTCTTTTTGTGTCTTTCCTTTTGCGCTCGCTACGGCGCCACCGGTCTTGTCGTGGGCCTGGTTGTCGGGACCGCGCCGGGAACCAGGTTGATCGCCGGGCCCGCGGTCGCCGGCGTCTCGATGAGGCTGGTCGCCGGCGCCGGCCGGGTTGCCGGAGCCAGGGTGGGCGTGGGAGTGGCCAGCACGGGAGTTGGCGCCGGCGCGGGAGCCGGTGCTGGGGCGCCCGGCTGGTTGCCGGCGCGCTGAATGTCGCGGAGCTTGTCGAGCTGCTCGGTGGTGAGGATTGTCGGAATGGCCGCGATCCGCGCCTTGAACAGCGATTTGGTTGCCGGCTCGTGGAGTTTGCCGAGTTCGGCCATGAGCGCCAGGATCGCGGCGGACGCCTTGTCCCTGGCCGGAGGGTTATTCTCGGCCGCCACCCAGGTGGTGAGCAATACGCCGACCTTGGCCAGCTCATCCGGCGTCACGGTCATGTGATATTTGAGGTCGAGGAGTTTCTTGCGCTGCTCGTCGGTCAGGCCGACCGCCTGGCCGGTGTTGCTGATGTTACTCGCCCGCCAGGCCATCATGTGAAGCTGTATATCCTGGGGGGAAACCCAGCGTTCCATCAGGTCGAAGGAGTAGTTGAGGTCCACGTCGCGAACGCCCCTGGCCTCGGAGTACGATGCCGACAACAGGACGTCATTGTACCGTGCCCGAATGCCGCCGGAGCCGGTTCGTCGGATGGCCTCGTTGCGGCTGGGCGCGGGCATGTTCATGTTACCGCGGCCACCGCCACCACCGCCGCCGCCAGGACCGCCGCCGCCCTGCCAGCGCTGGTTGTTCGCGCCGTTATACGGCCGGCTCGTGGGCGGAGCCCACGCGCGGCGCCCGAAGCCGCCGTCGACCACTTCCTCGGACTGGAGAACCACCTCGGGGGGTTTTCGCAAGGTGAAATAGTAGACGGCCCAGAGACCAACGAGCAGGACCAGCAGCACAATCACGGCATTAAGCCAGGTGGGGGTGTTGCGTTGAGACTCGCGTTGATCGGTCAAGCTGGTGGTCATGATATTTGCCCTGTTTTACGGCGTTTTTGGCGGCGTGGTCGTGACAACGCCCCACTGCACGGGAGCGCGCACCTGCCACGGATCGACAAACGTCGGATCCAGTTTCACGGGAATGCGATTGTCCACATGGAAGTCGAGATAGAGCACGTTCGAGCGGCTGATGAGCCCGTGGCGATACGGCTCGACGCGCGTGAAGTCCGTCACGCCGGTGAATTGCCCCGTGCTCGGGTTGATGTCGCACTCCATGTAATAGTCGAAGTAGTCGACCTTCTTCTCGCCCAGCACGATGATATCGTTGCTCTGCGCTTCGGGTATCGTCTTCCCATAGCGCACGTCCTCGTAGATCAGATGCTTGTTGAGCATGTAGGAGTGCTTGTTGAGCCAGGGATCCTTGTCGTTGGCCGGCAGGAAGGGATCGGTCACGTCAAGCTGGCCGATTTCCGTGTCCACGGGGCAGAGCATGACCCTCGGATTCGGGATCGCGGGCTTGAAGGCAACCGTCGTCCAGCGCTGATCGAGCGGCACGTTGGTGCCGAGCCCGTCCGGATAGCCGTCTTTGTCGGTCCTGACTTTGCCCACCGGGAACGGGATTCCGTGGCTGTCTTGGGAGTACATCAACAGGACCAGCCCGATCTGCTTGAGGTTCGACTGGCAGACGATGGCGTCAGCCTGGCGGCGCGCCCCGGTCAGCGCCGGAAGCAGTATCGACATCAGGACGGCGATGATCCCGATGACGACCAGGAGTTCCACCAGTGTGAATGCGTTTCGGCCGGTTGTTCTTCTTGTCGTGCTCATGATTCGGCCTTCTTGTTTCTATCCCGGAAGCGCCACGCGCCTGGCTCCGCCGTGGCCGTTACGCCGCCGAGGGCCTTTCGGAACCTAAAACGCCCATCGGGTGACTTTGTTTCGGGCGATACCCCATGTACCGCCACCGTGCTATACCAAGGGTCGCGTGCTGGCGTTGTCGATACCGCTTCATTAGGATGCGTTTATGACACCTAAGTCATTATCCGGCGTAATCTTCGATATGGATGGGGTGTTGCTGGACTCGGAGCCTTTCATCGCCGAAGCCGGCTGCCGAATGCTCGCCGACCGGTACGCGGTCCAGGCGGTGCATGCCGATTTCCTGCCGTTCGTCGGCATGGGAGAAGACCGGTTTCTCGGTGGGGTGGCCGCCAAATACGGCAAGACCCTCAACCTGCCGGTCGACAAGGTTTATACCTATGAGATATATCTGAAGCTGATCCGGGGCAAGCTGGGTCCGCTGCCTGGGGCGCTGGAGTTCATTCGGAAGTGTAAAGCCCGCCGGTTGAAGCTGGCGGTGGCCAGCAGTGCCGACCGGATGAAGGTGGATGGGAACCTGGCCGCGCTGGGTCTGGCCGGGCACACGTTTGACGCGGTCATCACCGGGAGCGACGTCGAGCGGAAGAAGCCGGACCCGGAGATATTTATCGCGGCCGCGAAGAGCATGGGAGTTCCGGCACAGCGATGCCTGGTGGTGGAAGACGCCGTGACGGGCATCCAGGCCGGCAAGGCGGCCGGGGCGAAGTGCCTGGGGTTGTGTACCAGTTTCAAGCCGGAAGCTCTGAAGCAGGCCGGCGCCGACTGGACGGCGGCGAATCTGGCCGAGGCGCCGGCGGCGGCCACGGGGTGGTGAAGACGGGCTCGAATACGCCCAAGGGCAGGGCGATCTCGCCGATACCGCCGTTCTCGGCGCGCAACGCATCGCTCGGCGAGCGGTCCCTGCTCCATCACGGCTCAAGTGGCGGTTGTGATGCAGGCTTCCAGCCTGCCGCAGGCTGGATGCCCGCACCACAATTTCCGCTGCGATGGACTACCACGTTCCTGGCGACACCGTTCACCCTTCGATCGGGGCCACCACGAGGTAGGCCCGGGCTTTGGAGCAGAGCTGGTGCCCGACGCTCTTATAGAAGACCGCGTCCAGGCCCTTGCGCCGGTGGGTCGCGAACACGACCACGTCCGGGCGGTCGCGGGCGATCATCTCCAGCAGCCCGGCGGCCGCGTTTCCGCGCAGCAACTCGCCGGTGGCCTCCAGCCCCATGTCCATCGCCTGCTTGAGATACTTGCCCAGGGCGTCCCGAAGCTGCTGTTCCTCGAGGTCGAGCATGACCGCAGTCGTGGCCGGCTGCAGGTGGCTGCAACTGTCGCGCCGGCCGTCGAGGGAACCGGGAGTCGGGGCGACCGCGACGAGCGTGACTGCGGAGTCCCAGAGCCGCGCCAATTCCAGGCCGAGTTCGGTCCCGATGGAGTGTCCGGCCGCGATGTCAACCGGGATGAGCATCCCGCGGCACTCGAACACCGCCCGCACCGGCGGGCAATGCTGCACCGGGCAGAGCAGCACCGGCTGGCGGCTGTGCGACAATGTTTGTTGTGCTATACTGCCATACAGCAGCCGGGCCAGCCCGCCACTGCCGTGGGTGCTCATGGCGATGAGGTCGACGCCGATCTCGTTGGCGTGGTCGACGATGCTCCGGGCGACGTCGCCCACGCGGTCGGTGTGGACGTGCCAGCTCACCCGCACTCCGGCGCGGGCGTTGCCGGCGAGCCCCTTGAGATACGCCTCGGCCTCGGCCACGTCGGTCAGATGCTTTTGCGAATGCACCTGCTGCGGCGCGCTCCGCTCCAGCACGTGCAGCAGCACGAGTTCCGCCGAGGCGTGCGCCGCCAGCGACATGGCCGCGGGCAGCACGCGCTCGGCCAGTTCGGAACCATCCACGGTCACGAGAATCTTCCTGAGCATCAGGCGCTCCCGGTGAAAATCCGCCACAAGAGGAACAGGTTGAGCACGATGATGGCCGAGCCGATGAGCCAGGCCGCCACGGTCATCGCCGGCCGGTTGACCAGATCGCCCATGAGCTTGCGGTTGGAGGTGAACATGACCAGCGGCACAATGGCCCCGGGCAGGGCGAAGCTGAGCACGACTTGGCTCCAGACCAGGGTCCGTGTCGGGTCGAAACCGGCGAGGATGACCACCATTGAGGGCAGGATGGTCACCGCCCGGCGGATCCACATGGGGATGCTGAAATGGACGAAACCCTGCATGATGACCTGTCCGGACATGGTGCCGACCACGGATGATGACAGGCCTGAAGCCACGAGCGAAATCGCGAAGACCCACTTGGCCGCCCGGCCGAGGAGCGGCTCGAGGGTGCGATGGGCCTCTTCGATGGTGGCGAGGCTGACCAGCCCGGCGTGGTTGAAGGTGGCGGCGGCCATGACCAGCATGGCGGCGTTGACCATCCCGGCGATGGTCATGGCGAGCAGGACGTCGACGATCTGATAGCGGTAGAGCCGTTGCCGCATGGCCGGCTCGGTGACGCGGACGCGGCCCTGGGTGAGCGAGGAGTGGAGGAAGATGGCGTGGGGCATGACGGTGGCGCCGAGGATTCCCGCGGCGAGGATGACGCTCTCGACGCCCTTGAAGCGCGGGGTGACGGCACATTTGGCAAGCTGCACCCAGTCGGGCTTGTCCAGGAAGGTCTCGATCAGGTAGCAGCCGGCCACGACGGCCACCAGCACGGTGATGGCCCCCTCGAGCAGACGAAACCCGCGCGATTGGACGATCAATAAGGCGAATGTGGCAATGACCGTCAAGATGCCGCCGGCCCACAGGGGTATGCCAAAGAGCAGTTGAAAGCCCAGGGCGGCGCCGACGAACTCGGCAAGATCGGTGGCCATGGCCACGATCTCCATGACCACCCAGAGGGTCCAGACCATGGATGGGGGCAGGCGATCGCGGCACAATTCCGCAAGGTTGCGGCCGGTGGCCACGCCGAGCTTGGCGGAGAGGAGTTGGATGAGCATGGCCATGAGGTTGGCCGTGACCACGACCCAGAGGAGCATGTAGCCGAATTTCGAGCCGCCCTCGATGTTGGTGGCGAAGTTGCCGGGATCCATGTAGGCGACGCTGGCGATGAAGGCGGGCCCGAGGAACGGGGCCAGTCGCGACCAAAGCCCCCCGCGGTGGCGCCCGCGCAGGATCTGCTCGGCCGCGGCCTGGGTGTTGCGGTCGTAATCTCCGGCGAGGTTGTCCAGTGGCTTATCGCTCAAGAAATTCATTCCACATGATAGCCCCGCTTCTGATACTCCGAAAGGCGGTAGTAGAGGGTTCGCAGGGCAATGCCGAGTTCGTCGGCCGCGGCGGCGCGGTTGCCGTTGTGTTTGGCCAGCATCGCGAGGATGTGCTGGCGTTCGATGTCGTCGAGCCGGGTGGAATCGGACTCGTCGATCGGGGGTTCCGGCGGCAGTGGTTCCATCTGCGGCAAGGGCCGGGGGACACGCCGGCGCGCCCGGTCGATCGCCTGTTCGAGCTGCCCGAGGTGCGCCGGTTTGGTCAGGAACTCAACGACGTCGAGGTGGATCGCGGCCTTGGCGGCCTCCAGGTCGCCGAACCCGGTGAGAATGACCACCTGGGTCTGGGGCCAGCGCTGACGAACCTGTTCGAGACACTCGATGCCCGACATGGCCGGCAGATTCAGGTCGAGGAGGACAATGGCGGCGGGCTCCTGGTCCATGAGGCGCAGCGCCTCCTCGCCGGTCTTTGCGGAGACCGCCCGGAACTGCCAGTTGGCGACGGCGCGGGTGAGCAGTTCGCGCATGCGGGCTTCGTCGTCGACAATCAGCACCAGGGGATCGTTCAAGTCGCACACTCCTTCACGCAAGGCCGCCCAAGATCCCCAGCAGGCTTCAATTTGCCGGCATCGCACCAGTCGTCATGCTGTGCGTGCCCGCGAAGCATCCGGCCTTGGACTTCACAGCCGGATCCTTCGCGAGTACGCTCATGATGACGGTTCGTGGTCATGATGCTGTTCCCGACACCACCGTGTCGCTCTTTGCCGACGGCAGGCGCATGACAAATCGCGAGCCCTTTCCGGGGCCGTCGCTGTGGGCGCCGATCTGGCCCTCGTGGGCGGCCACGATGGCGTGGCTGATCGAGAGGCCCAGTCCGGTGCCCGGCCGGCCGGCGCCGCGCCGGGTCGTGAAGAACGGCTCGAAGATGCGGTCGAGAACCTCGGGGGTCATGCCCTTGCCATTATCGGCCACGGTCAGTTCGATTGCATCGCCGTCGCGGCGGAGGGAGACATCGATACGGCCGGTCCCGGCTTCGGTCGCCTCGATCGCGTTGATGAGCAGGTTCAGGGCCACCTGCTTGATCTCGCCCGCGCAGGCGAGGACGCGCAGTTCGTCGCCGGCGGGTGCATCCAGCCGGATGCCGCGCTGGCGATGTTCCTGCAAGGCCGCGACGCTGTCGATGACCGAGCGCACGAGGGTCACGAGCGACAGGGGCTTGCGGGCCTCATCGCCGGGCCGGGCCAGGGAGAGCAGTTTCTCGATGATGTCCTTGCAACGGAAGGCCTCCTCGGCGATGACGGTGAAGGCGTCGCGGGCGTCGGCCAGCGCCGGTTCGGCCGGGCGGCGGGACATTTCCTGCAGGGCCAGTTCCGCATGTCCGGCGATGATGCCGATGGGGTTGTTGATTTCGTGGGCCACGCCGGCCGCGAGGAAACCGACAGACGCCAGCCGTTCGGAGCGCACAAGCTGGCGGCTTTTGTCGGCGACCTGCTGTTCGAGGCTTTTGTACAGACCGTCGAGCTGGTCGGCCATGGTGTTGAAGTCGCGGGCGACCTGGGCGAACTCCTCGGGACCGGCGGTGTCGGCGCGATGGTCCAGGCGGCCCTGGGTCAGTTCGTGTACCGAGCGGTTGAGCCTCCGCAACGGCCGCATGACTGTGCGGTAGTGCCATAAGCCCAGTCCCACCGCGGCCACGAGTAGTGCGCCGCAGACGCCGGCCGAGGTGTACAGCACGGTCTGGTGCTTGCGATGGGCGGCGTGTTCGCTGGCCTGGATGGTTTGCCGGACCTCGGTGCTGATGTCGGAGATGAGGCGGAGGATCCGGTCGAGTGGGCGGGAGATGGCCGTGACGTCGCTGTGCCCGGCGGTGATGATTTCCCAGAGCTGGGTCTGGGCGTCGGCAAGCTGCTGGCGTGCGTTGGCGCAGAGCGCGGCCATCCGCGGGCCGGCGGCGCGGGGCGCGAAGCTCTGGAGAAGGGCGGCGGCGGCCTGGATATCGCGCATGACCGCGCGGGCATCGGGCTGATCGAGGTAGACGAGTTTGCGGGCCGAGGCGACGTTGGCGCCGATCTCGTAGAGCCCGCGGAGATCTTCGTAGCCGGCGAAGGCGGAGGAGTAGTCCTCCCGCTGCGAATCCAGCCCCCAAAGAGCGACGCCGCTGAGGACGATCAGTGAGACGACCATCAGCGCCATGTGGGCGGCGACCTGGGAACGGAAAGTCATGACTCGCAGGATTGTACCATTGATATGCGTTGTGTTGACGGGCGGCAATCGCGGCCGGAGATGCTCCGCAGAAGAAGTTCGCGGATGAGATCCGCTGGTGCAGGAGGCAGATCGCCGGGTTCAAGGACGAAGTGCCGCGGTGTGAGGAGAGGTTCCGTGCCCACGGAGAGTACGCAAAAGGCGACCTGAAGCCGATCGCGCCCAGCTACGAGAAGCGAGCGGACCCGCGATGGCAGGTCGTTCGGGGTCGATGCGATCAGGCGGGCAGGCGGTCAGATGCTCGTAGACTCATAGACCACTCCGTGGCCGGCAAGTTTTCGATGGCGGTCGAGCGGATCGCTGAGATCCGGCGGCAGGTCGAACGCTCGATGCAGCTTTTGCATCTTTTTTGCCGCCCGCCCAGGGCCGGTTAACCTTCATTTTGCACTGTTGTCGGATAATACGGTACTACACATGGAGAAACGCATTATGTTACGAATTTCAAGAGTTGCCGTGGCAGTAGTCCTGGCCGCAGGGATGGCCGCTCCGGCCGGTCTGGTTGTGGCTCAGGATACGACAGCGAAGATAGCCGCCCCGGCGGTGGATTCGGCCGCCAAAGGCCAGGTCCTGATCGCCAAGGGCATCGATTTCCTCAAGTCCAGGCAGCTTCCGGATGGCGGCTGGGCGGCCGGGCAGCAGCCGGTGGGCATTACGGCGATGTCACTCCGCGCCATCGTCGGTTCGGGCATCGACAGCAGCAAGACCGACTGGGTGAAAAAGGGCTATGACAAGCTCCTGACCTACCAGCTCGACTCCGGCGGAATCTACAAGGACCTCCTCGCCAACTACAACACGGCGATCGCCGTTTCCGCGCTGGGTTCGGCCAATGACCAGGCCTTCAAGCCGTTCATTGACAAGGCGGTGGCGTATCTCAAGAGCATTCAGTGGACCGAAGCCATTGAAGGTGGTCCCAAGGGCGAGGGGAAGATCACGCCGGACAATCCGTGGTACGGCGGTTTGGGTTATGGCCGCCAGGGCCGGCCCGACGGCTCCAACACGCAGATGATGCTGGATGCGCTGCACGACGCCGGGCTGCCCGCGGACGACCCCGCCTTCAAGGCCGCGCTCAAATTTGTTTCCCGGATGCAGAACCTGTCGGAAACCAACGACCAGAAGTGGGCCGGCAACGACGGCGGCGGCATCTACACGCCCGCGAACAACGGCGAATCGATGGCCGGGGAATACACGGATGCCAGCGGCAAGCGCCTGCTGCGCTCCTACGGCTCGATGACGTACGCGATGCTCAAGAGTTATGTCTACGCGGGGCTGACCAAGGACGATCCGCGCGTGAAGGCCGCGTGGGACTGGATCAGCAAGAACTGGACGCTGAGCGAGAACCCCGGCATGATGGCCGGCAACCCGGAAAACGCCAAGGCCGGGCTGTTCTACTACTATCTGACCCTTGCGCGTGCCCTGGACGCCTACGACCAGCCGATCATTACCGATCCGCAGGGCAACAAGCATGACTGGCGTATGGAACTGATCGCGCGGATGGCCGAATTGCAGAAGGAAGACGGCAGTTGGGTTGGCGACAAGAGGTGGCAGGAAGACAATCCGGTCCTGGCGACTTCCTACGCCCTGATTGCCCTGGAGAGCGCGGTGAAAGACCTTCGCGAGCACCCGGCAGGGAAGTAGAACCCCGACGGATTACAGATTGGGCTGAGTTGAACCGGCGCGGACTCACTTCCGCGCCGGTTCTGTCTGCGGATATGCGGCGACGAACGATGCCGCGTGCGGTCGTGCATCAGTCCGGTCCTGCCTCTATAATCCCGTCCCTTATGCCAGCCATGCTCATTGATGGAGCGGCACTTGCCGCCGAAGTCAGACGCGACGCGCGGCGACACGCGCAGGAACTCGCCGCCGCGGGGCGGCCGGTGCATCTGACGGCCATACTCGTCGGCTCGACGGCCGCAGGCGAGTTGTATGCCTCGCGACAGGCGGAGGCCTGCCGGGCGGCGGGGATTTCCTACGATCTGCTGCCGCTGCCGGCCGAGGCGAGCTTCGACGACGTCGCCGGGACCATTCGCTGCCTCAACAACGAGCCGCGGATCACGGGCATCATGCTGCACCTGCCGCTGCCGCAGCACCTGGATGCCACGGAGGTGCAGTATCTCATCGATCCCGTGAAGGATGTGGAAGGCGTCAATCCGGCCAACATCGGGTACGTGGTGTACGGCCACACACTGATCGCGCCCTGCACCGCCCACGCCACGATTGAACTGATTCGCTCCACGGGCGTGCCCATCCGCGGAGCCGAGGCGGTCGTCGTGGGCGCCAGCGAGATCGTCGGCAAGCCCGTGGCCCTGCTCCTGACCGATGAGATGGCCACAGTCACCCTGTGCCACATCGCCACGCGCGATCTGAAACTGCACACGCAGCGCGCGGATATCCTGGTGGTGGCGGCGGGCAAGGC
>JBEKVL010000154.1:0-10299 GCA_049514055.1 Tepidisphaeraceae bacterium
CTTCCCCAAGGGCAACCTCGCCCCCGAAGGCTCGGTCATCAAGAGCACGGCCATCGACCCTTCCGTCGTCGACAGCGACGGTGTCTATCGCAAAACCGGCCCGGCCCGCGTCTTTACCAGCGAACACGCCGCCATCGAGGCCATCAAGACCGGCGGCGTCCGCGCGGGCGACGTCCTCGCGCTTATCTGCCGCGGCCCGCTCGGCGCGGGCATGGAAGAGGTCTACCAGATCACCAGCGCCCTGAAGTACCTCGATTTCGGCAAACATGTCGCCGTCATCACCGACGCTCGTTTCTCGGGCGTTTCGACCGGTGCCTGCATCGGCCACATCGGCCCCGAAGCCCTGGCTGGCGGTCCCATCGGCAAATTGCGGGATGGCGATTTGATTCGCATCCTCATCGACCGCAACCGGCTTGAAGGCTCGGTCGATCTCGTCGATGAATCCGGCTCGGTCGAGGCCGGCACGCGCATCCTTGCCTCACGCTCGCCGCGACCCGACCTGCATCCCGATCCGCTGCTGCCGGACGACACGCGCCTCTGGGCGCTGCTCCAATCGGTCAGCGGTGGAACGTGGTCGGGATGCGTATACGATTTGGATGAGATAACCGCGCGGTTGGGCGGAATGTGACCGATGCTCACATACGCCCTGATGCCGGGTGCCACAGCTTATCTACTGCAAGCCCTGTTGCGTGGTCACGACGACACGGCTTGCGGTAGACAAGCCGTGGCACCCGGGAATTCGACTTTGTGACTCTGGGGTGCGCCGTGGTTCACGGTCAGCCTACTTCGCCGTCCCCGACTTGATGTCATCAAAATCGACCGGCGTCTCAGGATATGGGGACGCACCGACCGAGGCGCGGCCGGTCATGGGTTTCTCGGTGTCTTCCCAGGTCAGCATCCACTCGGCGGGCTCGGGCGAGCCGTCGGGCCAAACCTTGCCCCTGAGCTTCGACTTGCCCGCAGTTGTCGGCTGAAGCTGGAATTTGAACCGCGTCCACGTCCCCGATTTCCATTCGTATGGCTTGCTGGCCATCACTTCCTCGCCCTTGAGAAGTTGCAGTTCCCCCGTCGCCGGCATCAGCCAGAGCCGGTAGGCGCTGGAGCCGCCGAGCCCGACGCCGAATTCGGGGAAGCGCTTCTTCAGGGAGGTCGTGCGGATGCGGGCCTCGACCGCCGTTGTGGCCGCGTCGTCGGCGCCGAAGAGTACGCCGAAGCCGTCAACCGGCGTGGGCTTCACGCGCAGGAACCGGTTGCCAGGCTCCTGTTCCACCGCGAACTTCGCATCGCCGGGGAACACCATCAGTTCAGTCGGCACGCTGCCCGGCTCGGCCTTCTCAAAGTCGTTGAAATACTCGATGCCCGGCGCCTCGGCGGCAGCGCACAACACCAGAGCCAACATGGATGCCAGCAGTATTCTCATTTGCCATCAATTGCGTAGAGGTATTTTTCGGTGGCCACATAGAGCACGCCGTTGGCCACGACCGGCGAGGAAACGATGGCCCCGTCGAGCGTGGTCTTCCCGAGTTCCTTGTTCTCACGGGCGGCCGCCAGGCAGAAGAGATCGCCGCTCTGCGTGCCCAGGTAGAGTTTCCCGTCCGCCAGCAGCGGCGAGCCCCAGACCTGGCCCTGCGTGTCATGTCTCCAGAGGAGCCTGCCGGTGTCGGCCTCGAGGCAGTAGATGAACCCCGCGAAATCGGCCGCGAACAGCAGGCCATCCTTGACCGCCACGGTCGAGAGCGACTTCTCCATGCCTTCGAACATCCAGACCCGTTTACCCGCCGTCACGTCGCCGGCGCCGGTCGGGTCGATGCACACCAGTGTCCCGTCGCCGGATCCGTCCTCGGGATCCCGGCCGACGGCGACGTAGACCCTGCCGTTGGCGAAAACCGGCGTGGCCAGGATACCACAGGGTCCCTGGGGCGTGCGGGGCTTGTTCTTCCGCAGTTTCGGCGAGTTGGCATCGCAACGCCAGATTTCCCTGAGCACGCCGTTCCGCGGGTCGGGCTCAAAGGCGTAGCAGAAGCCGTCATCGCCGCCGAAGATGATTTGCGATTTGCCGCCGACCATCGCCACCGCCGGCGAACCCCAGTTGCAGGTGTAGGTGCGCGAGGAGATGCCGCTCTGCTCGATGCCCAGCAGCTTGCCGGTGTTCTTGTCCAGGCAGACCAGCGCCGGCGCATTGGGTGCTGGAATGTGTTTGCTGGTGCTCCAGTCCGCGCCGTTGGAGGTGCTGGCATACACGCGGTCGCCGAACACCAGCACCGCACCGCTCGTCGCCTGGTGCGGGAATACGCCGAGTTCGTCGCGCATGTCGAAACGCCACAGCACCTTTGCCTGCCCGTCCTGGCCGGCCATGTCCAGACAGACCACTTCGCAACGGTTGCTGACAAGATACGCCCGGCCGTTCTCGATCGCCGGTGATGAACAGATGCCGATGCCGTCGTAGTCGACATTCCTGCCCCCGGCCAGTTTCGGCTCGGCGAGTTGCCACAGAAACCTGCCTGTCTTCTCATCCAGGCACAGGACAACGCCGCGGTCTCCTTCAATCCGCTTGTCCTTTGGCGGCTCGTTATTCGTGCCGACAAGTATTCTTCCGCCGGCCACCGTCGCATTGCCGTATGTCACCGTGCCCAGCCGGGCGGCCCAGCGAATGCCCTTGGCTTTGGTCAGGTCGAGGGTCTCGTCCTTGATCTTGCCGGGCGTGCAGGCCACGGGCAGGTTCCTCTCGATATCCGGCGCAACCATGTTGCGCGAAAGGTCATGACCCCACATGGGCCAATCCTCAGCCAGCGCAGCCCCCGAGAGACAGATTGCGGCCAGTGCAATTGCGACGACATTGCGACGATTCATGGCCATAGTGCCAGTCCCTCGAGGCCCGCCGTCTCCGGCAGCCCGCAGATCAGGTTCGCATTCTGCACGGCCTGCCCGGCCGCGCCTTTCCCGAGATTGTCTACCGCGCCCAGCGCGATGATCACCTTGCGTGCCGGATCGGCGGCGTAGGATACGAACGCCAGGTTCGAGCCCGTGGCCCATTTCGTGTGCGGCGGACTTGCCGTTACCCGCACGAATGGCCGGCCGGCATAGAACTTCCTCGCGGCCTTCAGGCAGTCCTCCGTGCTCGCGCTGCCGCGGCAGTAGATCGTCGAGAGAATCCCGCGGGTCATGGGGATCAGGTGCGGCGTGAACGTCAGCGACACATCACTCTTGCCCGACAGTTGCGCGATCGCCTTGGTCATCTCCGGCACATGGGCGTGTTTGAACAGCCCGTACGCCACCACGTCCTCGTTGACTTCCGCATAGCCAAACTTGGCATCGCCGCCGCCCCGGCCGGCGCCGCTGACGCCGCTCTTGGCATCGATGATGATGCTCGCTACGTCGATCATGCCGCCCGCCGCCAGAGGCGCCAGCGCCGTGAGCGTGGCCGACGGATAACAACCCGGGTTGGCAATGCGCGTCCTGCCCGCGATCTGCTCCGGCCAGACGTCGGCCAGACCATAGGTCCACCCCTCGGCAAAGCGGTGGTCCCCGCCGATGTCGACGATCTTCACTCTGGCCGGGACTCTGGCCAGACCCTCTTTCGACTCGCCCGTGGGCAGCGACGCGAACAACACGTCGATATCCGGCACGGCGGCCGGATCCCACTTCTGAATGACCAGGTCCGCGAGTCTGGCCGGCAGTCCCGGCATGCGATCGACCAGCCGCTGCCCGGCCGATGATTCGCCCGCCACATAGGTTACCTGGAAATTCGGATGCAACGCACAGATACGCAGCGCTTCTCCGCCACCGTAACCACTGACACCGACGATGCCGACTTTAATGCTCATGACGGGGCGAGATTGTAGCGAGTCCGCCGGGCTCCGCCACGGGTCAGGTCCATTGCATGTGCCTTGGCATGTCGCCTTCGGCCGGGTTCCCAACACCCGATGCGGCGGGCGGTAGCACACGTGGTAAGACTATGACGCCACCACTCATTATCGCGGCGATGTTGCTGATCACTCAGGTTGCGCTGGCGGAGAACTGGCCGCAGTTTCGCGGGCCGGGCGGGCAGGGACAGACCGTGGAGAGGAATCTTCCTGTGGCCTGGGGCGGGTCAGAGAACAAGAATGTCCTCTGGAAATCGCCGCTGAAAGGCCAGGGACACGCCAGCCCGATCGTGTGGGGAGACTTCGTGTTCGTCTGCACGGCCCAGTGGCCCAACGCCGCGGTCAGGCGCGAGAGCGTGATCCCGGAGCAGCACGTCACCTGCTACCGGGCATCCGATGGCACGCCGTTGTGGGATACGCTCGTGCCCGCGGGGCCGTGGCTGCGGAACGATTTCCGCAGCGGGCCGGGCGGCGGGTATGCCGCGGCCACGCCGGTGACCGACGGCAAGCGCGTGTATTGCGCCTTCGGGTCGTCGGTCATGGCGGCGATCGACTTCGAGGGCAAACTCGTCTGGCAGAAGCCCATGCTTCCGTATACGTTTGATGTCACCGTCGGTAACAGCCCGGTTCTGTACGGCGACACCGTGCTGATGGTGTGCGCGGCCGCCAAGCCGGCGGATTCGCGGGTCATGGCGTTCGACAGGAACAGCGGCGAGATGAAGTGGGAGCAGAAACTGCCGGGTACGGCGTTCGGGCATAGCACCCCGTTGTTGATCGACATCGGCGGCAAGCCGCAGATGCTGATTGTCGCGTCGGGCATGCAGGTGGCCGGCAACGCACTGCAGGCGGTCGCCCCGGCCGATGGCCGGCGGATCTGGTGGTGCCGCGGCGCGGGGGATGTGCCCATGCCGGTGTTTGGCGACGGCCTCGTGTATTTTGACTGTGGCCGCGGAGGACCGGGAACGGCGGTGGATCCGACGGGCTCGGGTGATGTCTCGGCCACGCACATCCGCTGGACGATCCAGCATGTGCCCGAGGGGCTGTGTTCGCCGATCGTCGTGGGCGACTACCTCTATCGGCTGCATGCCCCGGGTGTGCTCAAGTGCTACGAGATGAAGACAGGGAAAGAGGTGTATTCGAAGCGGCTGGAAGGGCTCCAGACGACCTGGGCGAGTCCGATCGCGGATGCCGATGGCCGGCTCTTCTTCGCCACCGCCGGCAAGAGTTTCGTGGTGCAGGCCGGGCCGGAGTTCAAGTTGCTCGGGACAAGCGACCTGGGCGACAGCAACCACCCGTCGCCGGCCGCGTCGGGCGGACGATTGTTCCTGGTGGGGATGAGGAACATTTACTGCGTTGGGGAAGATCGGAAGTGACATGCACCAGCCGGCTTTCCCGCCGGGTAGGATACACATATGCGATTGCCGATCATTCTGCTGCTGCCGTTCCTGGTCGCCGCCGGATCGCTGGAACGTCTGGGCGAGAAACCGCTGGATGTCGCCGGCGCCGGTGAACTGGTCGTGGATGTGGTCGACGCCCAGGGTGCGGCCATGGCGGCCCGGGTGATCGTCACCGCGGCCGACGGGACGCATCCCGATGGCTCGGGGCGCGGAGTGTACAAGGATGGGCGGTTCTTTGCCGAGGGCACGTTCAAGGTGCGGGTTGTGCCGGGGCGCACGGGGCTCAAGCTGAGTTGCGGGCCGGAGTTTGAGGCCATTGACGAGGCCGTGGACGTGCCGGCCGGGCGGTTGGTGCAGATGCGCGCGGTTCCGCGACGGTGGATCGACCTGGCGAAACTGGGGTGGTATGGCGGGGACCATCATGTTCACACGCAGCACGATGCCAGGGCCACAATCCGCACCGATGCCGCGTACACGGCACTTCAGGGGCGGGCGAACGGGCTGAGCGTGATCACCGAGGCCGACCCGGAACTGCCCGGCTCGGGCGCGGACAAACTCGACACGGCGGCGTTCCTCTATCGGCGCGCGCTCGAGCAGCGGCCGGGGCCGTTTGTGGGGCATATCAACACGCCGGGAATTTCCCGGCCGATCGGGGAAGAACGCGCCGATGCCCTGATGAAGCGGCCGCTGCCGGCGCTGGCGCTGGCCACCGCGGTGCATGCACTGGACGGCGTCTGCATTCGCACTCACACCTTCACGCCGCCGCACCTGCTGCACTGGATGGGAGCGGCCGAGGCGTGGAGCGACGCGGCGCTGGGCATATGCGGCGATCTGATGGATGTGGACGGCCAGGCGTCGGAGATGCTCTATTTCGCCGCGCTGAACCTGGGCAACCGCGTGGCCGTCAGCAGCTACACCGACTGCGCCCTGGGCCGGCTCGATACGCTCTCGCCGGGCGACCGTCGCGTATATGCCAAATCTGGTAAGCTGGACTATCCGGCCATGATTACTTCGATGCGGATGGGCCGGACTTTCGCCACCAGCGGCGGGCCGGTGTTTGCTTTCCTGGAAGTGGACGGAAAGGAACCGGGTGAGACGCTTCACCCGGACGCGGGGCAGAAGTTGAAGCTCCGTGGAACGGTGCGGAGCCTTGGCCCGCTGCTCCAGGCGCAGGCCTTCGGGCCGGCCGGCGTGATGCACAGTTTCAACGTCTCGGGGCGCAGCGGCGAGGTGTTGGTCGAGCAGGAGTTCACCGCGGGCGATGCGCCGGCGTGGTTCATCCTCCGCGCGCAGGATCAGCGCGGCAACTGGGCGATCACCAGCCCCGTGTATGTCTTCCCGGCGGGCGGCAAACTTCCGGCCAGCGCGTCGGCGGTGCTGCTGTCGATCGCCAACCATACGCGGTTCATTATGCTCAGCCGGGAATTCTTCGCGCACGCGATCGTGACCGTCCGGCCGCCGGAGGGTCTGGCGGAGGTGCGGCTGATGAGGGATGGCAAGCCGTTGAAGACATGGCAGCCTTCCGGCGGCGATCAGTGGGCGAATGGCCGGGTCCCCGTGACGGAAATCTTCGGCGCCTATGCACCCGGCTGGGCCTGGCACAAGGAGGCCGGAGCGACGTGCCATTTCCAGGCCGACTGGCCGGTGACGGAGGGCGGCTGGTACGGCGTCGCGGCGCTGACAACGAATGGCCGGGAAATTGGCGGCGAGTCAATACGCTATGATGTGGCGAATCCGAGGAGCCACGCGATTTCGTGTGCCCGGCTGGCCGGTTCGGACACCACGCTGGAGTGGTGCGGCTATGGCGAGGAGATGAACCTGACCGAGATTCACGAACCGTTCAAGGGGGATCATTGGTGGTATCCGGACAACAGCGTGTGGCGGCTGAAGGGGGTGTTTTCCGGCAAGGCGAGAGAGACGGGCGGGGGCAGGCAGGAGATGTTGTTACGCGTGGTCGGTGGCCAGTAGTCCGTCGTCCGCAGCCGGGGGTTGGCCGCGATTTCTGCCCGCGACCCGACGCGTGGGCGACCGTCGGATCCGATAGACTCTCATTCGCTTGTCGAATAGAGTAAGGCCTGTCGGCCATGGGCTTCGGTTGGGGTCCTGTTGTCGGAGTCGCCAGATGCCTTCGCTCGTCAAGACGCTTTCGCTGGATGGTGAGTGGGAAGTCGGCGCCAACCGGCAATACAACGCTGCCGGCAACGTGCCCGGCGTTCCGTTCGACCCGGCACACGAGGCGTCGGGCACGGCGTGGTATCGCCGTGTCGTGCAGTTGCCGGAGGGACAGTGGACGCACGCGACACTCCTGCTGCGCGGCGCTCGCTGGCGGCCGGTCGTGTACGTCAACGGCCGGGAACTGCATCGTTGCGAGGGCGGCATGGCTCCGATCCGCCTTCTGCTGGCGGGTGATGATCTCCGTCCCGGACAGGCCGTGCGCATGGAGATCGAACTGGCGGCCCTGGGAAGCGTGGATGCGGCGGACGCCTCGTGGCTGCCGCCCGGGGAGCGCTGGCGGACGAACCTCGCCGCCGGGTTGTGGGATTCGGCCGAACTCCGCTGCCACGGTCCTTCGCGGATCGTGCGCGTGGTGCCGCGGTTCAATATGGAGCGGGTCGAGCTGCGCGTGGACTGGCAGATCGAGCAACTGGATTCAGCGGGGGCAAATCACACCATGCGGCTTGAACTGTTTGCGGACGAGCCGCGGCCCATCCGATCGGCCGTGGTCGGAGCGGCCGGGCTGGCCGGCAGGGGGGTTCTCAAGGTCGGGGAACTGGAGCAGTGGCATCCGGACAATCCGCGGTGCTACCGGCTGCGGGTGTCGTTGCTGAGGGAAGGCACCGTCGTCGATATCGACGAACTGACCATCGGACTACGGACTGTTTGTGTTTTCGGACAAGATGTGGTGATCGCGGAGTGTCCGACGTTCCTCCGCGGCGTCGTGGTCGCCTGGCATCGCTGGTTGCGGGATCCGGCATCTCATGAGTGGGCATGGCATAAAACCTGGTTCAAAAGCACACTCGTCGACCGGCTGCGCGCGTTGGGAGGCAACGCCGTTCGTTTTGCGGGCGGCATGCCTCCGTCGGCCTGGCTGGATGTCTGCGACCATGCCGGCATCGCCGTGCAGATCGAGTGGCCGGCGGTGCATGAACTGCGGGCCTCCGACCAGAGCCTGCGCCGCCAGTGGCGGAGCTGGCTCGATGAACTGGCCCGGCATCCGTGCGTGGTCGTCGTGCGCGGGTGCCAGGATGTGCCCGAAGATGATCGCCGGCGCGCGCTGGCGGTGATGTCGGAACTGCTGCCGGATTACGACAGGTTGATTGTGGCCGACCGGGACACGCTGGGTTTGCAGAAGCACTGGTGGGCGCTGTTTGAGAATATCGGGTTGTACTATGACTCGCTCGAGGACAACCGGAAGCCGGTGATCGTGGACGAGTTCGCGGGAGTCTACCTCGATGGGAACGGCGAGCCGGGCGGCCATCCAAACCTGACGGAATCGCTGGTCCGTTTCCTTGGGCCGAACCACGATACGGAAATGCGCCTGACGCTCCAGGCCGACGTGGCCGCGCGCATGGGTGAGTACTGGAGAAGGATCGGTGCCGCCGGCATGTTCCTGTCGTGCGCGTTGTCCAGCCGCGAGGATGGGAACACGCATTTCCTGGGCGATCTGTCGCAGGGCCAGCTCAAGCCCGTCTGGGATGCGATGTACGCCGCATGGGCGCCGGTCAGTGTGAGCCTCGACATGTGGGACCGGAACTTCGAGCCGGGCAGGGGTGTGACGCTGGCGCTGCACCTCCTGAACGGCACCGGCGCCGTGGTGAAGATCGCCGCGTCGGCGCAGGTGTCGCACGAGGATGGCTATGGCCACACCACGACTGTGGTCAATGTGTGCTGTCCCGTCGGCCCGCATGACGTGGTGGAACAGTTTGTCACCTTGCGCTTGCCGGCGCGCGAGGGGCGCTATCGCTTTTCGGCCATCCTGGACGCGCCGCCCGGGCTCGAATGGCCGGTGCAGAGTCTTTGTCCGTTGCGGGTGTTTTCCGTCAAGCCCGTCCACATGGGTGGCCTGCGGGCCGCGATCGCCGATGAGGATGCCGAACTGATGGCGTTTGCCGGACAGAACCAGGTGGGGCGCTTTGAGGATCTGACCAATCCGCGGGCGGACATTGTCATCATCGGCCCGAATACCTGGCCGCGTTTCGTGGCCGACGCCGAGCTCCGGCGTCAGCTCCAGCAAGGAATCGACGAGGGCCGGTCGATCCTGTTTCTGGATGCGGGGCCGCGCTGGCTCGGTCCGGAATATCCCGACGAACTGCCGGACCTGGCCGCCGGCCCGTCGCGCCGGCCGGGGGCCGGCGAGGTGGATCTGTTCGGAGGCATCCGGCTCTCGTTCCGCGAGATGCCCGAGGCCGAGAGCTGTATTCATCCGTCGGAAGTGGATGATTCGTTATGGGAGCAGATCCCGCCTGACCACACCCACCTCTGGAACGGGCTGCGCGGGGGCCTCATCGTCCCGGCCGTGGATATAGAACCGCTGGGCCTGAGCCCCGAGTCGTTCCTCGAGCTGTGGAAGAGCCGCGGTGCGCGCGCCGACATGATTCGGGGCGAGCAGTATTGGGCCTGCGAACTGTATGGATTCTATGCGTTCTCGCTTTTTGAAGACGAGGAAGTCCGCCGGAACCTGCGGGCTCGCCTGCGGTTTCTGGCCGGCGACAGTGAAGCGCTGCGTCAGACCATCGACCCGAATGGCCCGATTCGCACCGTCGATCTGTCCGCCGAGTATCGCCGCTGCCTGGGCTCGGGCGCCAGCCGGTTCGTCCCGCTGGCCTCGGCCGGCAAAGGACTGCTCAGATCGCCCGTGGTGCAGATCGACTTCGAATCCGGCATGGGCCGGGTGGTAATCTCGCAGCTCATCACCCAGGGCCGCCTGGCACGCGGCTTCGGCACGCCGGGCCGCTACGGCCTGCGCTACGACCCCGTGGCCGTGCAGTTCACGCTCAACATGATCCGGCGCTGCGTGCTGGGGCGATGAGGAACGATTT
>JBEKVL010000155.1:0-10259 GCA_049514055.1 Tepidisphaeraceae bacterium
GGCGAAGCTCGGCTTGGCCGCGGACAAACGATACGTGGCGTTTGACTATTGGAAGAACGAATTGGTGGGTCCGTTTGAGGGGAAACTGGTGCGGGCGGTGGCCGGGCGGTCGTGCGTGGCCCTGGCGGTTCGGGCGGTTCAGGACCGGCCGATGGTGATCAGCACATCGCGGCATATCACGCAAGGGATGGTGGATTTGTTCGATGAGAAGTGGGATGCGGCGAAGCGCGAGTTGTCGGGCGTGAGCCGGATTGTGGGCGGGGATGCGTATGAGTTGCGGATTGTGGGTGGGGAGTGGAAGGCAATGAGTGTGGACGTGAGTGGGGGCGACGCGAAAGCGGGGGAGATTGTGGCTTTGCCGGGGTTGATTCGGGTGAAGATCGAGTCGGGCAAGAGCGGGGAGGTGAAGTGGAGGGCGCGTTTCACAAACGCGAAGTGACAACAACTCGGCCTACGATCACCGGGTGGAACTCGACGCCCGGATTACCGAGGAGATGCGCCAGTATGAGCACCGGCGGGCGGCCACGGCCGATTCGCCGGGTAAGGTGAAACTCCGCCTGCAGGGGCTGATCTGATGGGCGTTGACGTGATGATGGATGTGCATGTTCGCCGGCAAATTACCGTTGCGTTGCGTCTTCGAGGCGTGGATGTGCTGACCGCGCAGGATGATGGGTCTGGCCGGTTACCTGACCTGGCGCTTCTGGACCGGGTGTAAGAATTGGGGCAACCGCTGTCCAGCCAGGACCGTGATCTGCTGGCTCAAGCCACGGCCCGACAACGCGCCGGGATGCACTTCGCCGGTCTGATCTACGCGCCGCAACTTGCGATCACAGTCGTGCAGGCGGTGCGTGATCTGGGATCGATCGCAAAGGTGTGCGATCCGGCCGACATCGCAGATCGGGTGGGGTTCCTTCCGCTCAGGTGATGCGCCCTGAACCTTGGGTATTGAACCCGGTTCCTCAGTCGATTCGTAATCCCTTCGGCAGCGTTTCACCGAAGGCGAGGCGTTGTTCCTCGGCTTCGAGCTGGCCGCCGGTGCGGACGAGGTCGATGTAATGCGCGGGGGCGTTGGTGGATTCAAGGTGGGTGAGGACTTGGTCGCGGGCGGCATCGGAGATGTCGCGGTAGCGGTCGTGGGTGCGGCGGGCGAGGAGGGTGGCCGCGAAGTGGAGTGCTGAGTGCTGGGTGCCGAGTGCTGAGTGCGGATGTGTGGGGGTGGCCGCGTCCGCTGAAGCGGACCCCGCCAGAGACAGCAGGCGCGTTAGCCAGGGTTCGACGATCTCGGGGGCCAGAACCGATTGCAGCCCCGCGTAAATGGGGACGCGGGCGCCGAGGCGGCCGAGGGCGAAGAGGGCGGCGCTGAGCGCGGCGGGGGATTTCTCCTTGGGCAGCAGGTCGAGAATCAGGTCGCCGAGTTCGATGTGGGCGTCGGGCTTGAGCAGTTCGAGCGAGCCGAGCGTGCGCCAGACCTCGGCGGTTTCGGCCGGCCCGTACTGGAACGGGGAGGTCTTGAGCTGGCTGATGGCACCGGCCGGGCGGAGGCGGGACTTCAGGGCGGCGATGAGGGGTTGGGCGAGCGTCGTTTGCTGGCCTGCCGAGAGGCCGCCCGCGAGGCGCCGCCAGAGGATCCACCATTCGGCGCGGCACTGCTCGCTCTTCGGGTTGAGAACTCTCTGGCTGAAGATGCGCCATGTCTGGGTGACGCGCCAGTCGTCGACGGCCAGTCCAAAACCGGGACGCAGGCAGTAACCGATGAAGCTGAGCCACCGGGCCTCGTGTTCGGGCGAGAGCGAGCGGGCGTCGGCGAACTCGCAAGTGGCCTCCCAGAGTGCGCGCATGAGCGAGGCCGGCCAGTCAGTGCGCGAGAGTCCGACCAGGAGTTCGAGGCGTTTGACGAGCGACGCCGGAGTGGCGGGGGCCGGGAGTGTGCCGGGCGGGGCGGCGTTCTTGGAGAAGGCTTCGCGGATCAGCTCGCGCGCGGGATCGATCAGCGAAGCATCGACGAAGCCCTGGGTTTCGGCCGTCCCGGTGTGGGCGTCGAATTCGGTGTGCGTGGCTGAGCGCACATCGAACTCGAGTTTCCATTTGCGATCGCCCCCGGTCTCGGCGGCCCAGAGTTCGAGCGTACCGATCTCGGTCAGGCGCGCGTGCAGGTGTACGGAGACGCTGTCGGCGGCGGACTTGCGGCCGGAATGCAGCACGGTACGGATCGGCGGCAGCGCGGTGAGCTGTTCGGTATCGGCGCCGATGAGCGCGCCGGGGGCATCGGCGGTGCGCGTGGCCGAGACGTAGAGCGGGAACTCGACGGGCTGGCGGATGAGGAGGTTGAACGTGCGGCGGATTTCGATCGAGTGGCCTTCTTCGACGCCGGCGGGGAGCAGGCAGAGGGCCGTGGGCGGAGGCGCAGGGTCCGCCTTGCGGACCAAGTTGCCGATTGTTAGTCGCGAGTTGCCGGTGCTGGATACTGAGTGCTGGGTGCTGAGTGTCGGTATTTGAGATTTCAAATCCGAGATTTCAGATTTCAGATACGCGGTCGACCTGTCGACACCGATGTAGTACGAATGGGCCAGACCGCCGGTGATGCGGACGCCTTGGCCGCGGCGGACCATGCCGTAGTAGGCTGCGCCGCGGGAGACGGCGAGGTCGAGGCGGTCGTTGTGCAAGACGGTCGGTCGCCAGGAACTGTCGGAGGAGAACCAGGAGCCAAGGACTTCGAGCAGGCGGTCGCGGAACCGGGCCGATTCGAAGAACCCGCCATTAAACAGGAGGATATCGGGGCGGGCCGGGTGGTGGTGTAGTGGGAAGTTGCCATCTTCATTGGGCTCGACGTCGGTATGTGCGGAAAGGAAGGCCGCCAGGTAGCGGGTGATGGCCGGGTCGGGGGCGTAGGGGAGATTGAATTCCTGGAAACCGGATCGGCGCGTGGCGGGTTTGGCCTCGAGGGTGACGCGCGGCAGGAACCCCTCGAGCAGGAGATCGAGTATCTCGTCGCGACTGATCTGGACTTGCGTGGAGCCGCCGATCAGTTTGGACCCGCCGGCCGAGACGCTGACGGTAAGCTGGTGGGGGGCATCCGTGTCGAGCAGTGTTTCCTTGAGTCGCCGAGCCGAACGCAGCAGCAGGCCCCACGATCGGGCGGGGAGCCTCGCATGCGGTGAAGCCTTCGCTTCAATGTGATGGGCAATGGCCAGGTCGAGGTTGTCGCCGCCGAGGAGCAGGTGCTGGCCGACCGCGACGCGGTGGAAGAGCACCCGCTGCGACTCGGCCGGACGGACGCGGATGAGAGTGAAATCGGATGTGCCGCCGCCGATATCGCAGACGAGGACCTTCTGGCCGGCATGGACATGTTTGTCCCAGTCGTCGCCTTGCGAGGCGATCCAGGCGTAGAAGGCGGCTTGCGGTTCCTCGACCAGGGTGAGACGGGTAAGGCCGGCCTGCTTGGCCGCGGCCACAGTCAGTTCGCGGGCGACCTCGTCAAAACTGGCCGGCACGGTGAGGACCAGGTCCTCGCGGGCCAGGGGATGCCCGGGATAAGCGTGGTCCCAGGCGGATCGGATGTGCGCAAGCAGGGCCGCCGATGCCTCGACCGGCGAGAGGGGAGTTATGTCGGCGGCGCCGTGCCAGGGCAGCAGCGGGGCCGTCCGATCGACGCCGCTGTGGCACAGCCATGATTTTGTCGAGGAGACGAGCCGGCCGGGAACGGCGGCCCCGTGCTCGGAGGCGAAGAAGCCGACAATTGGGAAGTTGCCAGTTGTTGGTTGCAGGTTGGCCGACCAGGGGAGTTGGAGAGCGTCGGCACTGAACTCGCCTTGGGCCGGCAGGTATAGGAAGGAGGGGAGCGTGGCGCGGGCGTCGAGAGTGGCCGGGGCGACGAGTTGGGGGATGAGGAGATCGTGGACGGACCATGCGGAATCAGCGGTATCGACGAAGGCGACGGAACAGTTCGTCGTGCCGAGGTCGATGCCGACAACATAACGGCTTGGCGAGTCAAGGGTCTGTGGCATTTTAGTGCGGCTAGTCCGCCGAAACGCCCAGACGATAATCGTAAACCTGGAAATCGGCCAGTTTCACCGAGAGGACTTGATGCTGGACACCGTTGCGGGTCTGGAGGATGACTTTCCAGCAATAAACCGTCTGGAGGTAAGTTTCAGTCGGGTTGGGTGGGGCGGGGGCCGGCCTGGGCCTGGGGTTGTCTGGATTGGCTTTGTCGGCGACAGGGGGAGCCACCAGCATGGCGGCGGAACCGAGCGTCCGTGCTTCGCGGATTGCCCGGCCCTGCGAGCCGAGGGTCGCCTGCAACTGGTCCAGGGTCATCCCCCTCGTTAGTGCGGGGATGTCGCCCGAGAAGCGGAGAGTCGGGTACATCCCGGTTCTCGATGTCCAGGCGACGACTTTGTCCTCCTCGAACGTGACGAGCACATGATAGAACTGATTGGGTTCGCGCACGACATAATCGAGCTGCCGGGATTTCGGGGTATTGCTGGTGATATTGCCATCGCCATAGAGGTTCTGGACCTGGGCGAGGGTCATGCCAACGGCAACGCGGCCTTCAATCTGACCGCGGCGAACAGGGTCCTTTGCAGCGGCCAGGGCCGCGGCCTTGGCTTTGGCCGCCGCGAGTGCTCGTTCCTGCGTGAGGTGTTGTCTGTCAAAGACGCTACGGGCGTCCTTGAGGGCGGCCTCTGCTTTCCTGAGCGCGGCTTGTGTCGCCCGATAATCGGGATCCTGATTGACCGTGTTGCTGCGGATGCCGTCCAGAGCGGCCTTGGCCTTGACGAACGCTGCCGATGCCGCCATCCGCTCCTCAGTGGATCCCGAGATCCGGATCCTTGCGAGGTTTGCCTCGGCCTCGTCGGCAGCCTTCCTTGCGGCCTGATATTCGGGCGTTGCCGCGAGGGTCTTGGTGCGGTCCTCGGTGATGGTGTCAAGACGCGCCTTGGCGAGGTCGCAGGCGGCTCTTAGCGCGGAGTACTCAGGTGTATCCTCAAAACGGGCAGGCAATGCCGGCTCGGCCGGTTGGGTGACAGGCTGTGTGGCGGTTTCGGGAGGCTGGTCCACCTCTGATCGCTCCGCGGCGGGGGCCGACGGGCATATGCCCGCAAGCAGGATGAGCACCACGCATGACGAGTGTGTAGCCGATGTCATAGGACTACCTTCCGGTGGAGATTATCGGCGTTCTTGCGACACAACTGTGTTTGGAATCCCCACGCGGGTTCCAAACGCGTGCATCCCATGGGATCATACCAGGTCTTATACCTCCGCCCGCGTCAGTCATTGCCTTTATTCCGGCGTAATAAATGGACTCGGTTTCGGTGGCCGGAGATCGGCGGAGGGGGAAAACCGCAACCCGCAGCTTGGCGCAAAGCCTTGTGTTGACACGGGCTGTAAAGAGATATACAAAAGTGCGTCGTCAAAGAGTCTGCGGTCGGTTCGGATTACCGTCGGGTGGACATCGTGCTGTGATCCGGCGGCTGAGCTTCCGCATTTCGAGGAGCGTTTGAAGGCAGGCATCGGGACTGCGGCGGCGAAGTGGTGATACGTGCGGAATAGAACTGGCGCATCGCTGCGTGGTCCCCTCTAGGGAAGGAAAGACCGACACCATGCCAGAATCAAGAACTTCGTTGGCGGCGGAACTGGGTGCCCGAGTTGACATTCGAGACCGGTGGGTTCGTCGCCTCCTAGCTGCGGCCATTGTGCCAATTCTGGGCTGGAGTGGAACTGGCGGGGCCGCCGAGGTGCCGACGACGCGGCCGGCGGCGCCCGTTGCGGCGGCCAGGGACGGCAAGCCGGACGGGATTGGGATCATGGATTTCAAGTCGGCTGCCGCGACTGCCGCCCAAGCGGACGGACCGGCACTGCACATCAACAAGTTTGAGATCGATTACCTGATCAAACGGGAGGGCGGGCCGAAGATCGAGGACTTCATGCAGGTGCCGCTGGAGTTGGGCAAGACTCCGAGCGGGCTGGTGAAACTTCGGCCGGGACTGGAAAAGGTCACGCTTACACTGGCGGCGCCCGGTACGGCCGGGAGCGAACAGTATCGCATCAGTGCGCTGCAGTCGATCGCGGAGCAGCTTGTTGCGGCGGGTCCCAAACTGGGGTGGGTGGGCATCTATGTGGGCATCGACGCCCGACAACTCGATATGGCGACGTTGGAGGCGGACCCGGAGGGCGTGGTCAAGAAATGGGATGCGAACGTTCCGCTGAAGTATCTGGTGATGGTTGGCGCGGTATCAGAAGTGCGGACAGTCGCGGCCGGCACGCCGGTGCCCGTAGGCGAGCGCATAAACAACCCGATCTACAATCGCATCAAGGAGATGTCTCCGATCCAGCCCGTGCCGGGGAAGAACCTGCTGAAGAAGGATGTGCTGGATGAGTATATCGATCGGCTGAACCGCTATCCTTGGCGGCGCGTGGATGTCTCGCTGGACGCTGGCGAACACGACGGGGACATGGTGATGGACTATCTGGTGGCCCAGGCGAAAGCGTGGACGGCGTATTTCCAATTGTCGAATACCGGCACGGAACAGACCACAAAATGGCGAGAGCGGGTGGGGTTTGTACACAACAATCTGACGGGCCGGACGGACATCCTGGCCCTGGACTACGTGACGGGCAATTTCCACGAAGCCAACGCGGTACTGGCGTCGTACGAGACGCCGATATATGGCGACCGCTTGCGGGGCAAGGTGTTTGCGTCCTGGAGCCAGTACAAGGCATCGGACGTCGGGCAGGTGGCCCAGAAGTTTGACGGCGAGGAGACGGCGGTCGGGGCTGAACTGATCGCAAACCTGGTTCAGGAACGGGAATGGTTCCTGGACGGCGTGGCCGGCTTGAGGTTCAAGAACACCAAGACGAACAACACGACATCGGATTCCCAGGGCGAGGCGGATTTCTGGGTTCCATATCTGGGGTTGCGGGTGGAAAGAAATGGTGAGACGAGCAGCACATCGGCACACGCGACGATGGAGTTCGGGTTCATGACCGACGCGACGACGACGAACAGCGGCAACAGCATCGATTCGGCCCGCGGCCTCGGACGGGATCCGGCAAATGATCAGTGGCAGGCGTTGCAGGCGGACATCACCCATTCATTCTATCTGGAGCCGCTGTTTGCTCCGCACGGCACGTCGGCCCTGGCACACGAAATCGTTCTGTCGGGCAAGATGCAATGGACGCTTGGGGAGCGTCTGGTGCCGCAGGAAGAGATGGTCGCGGGCGGTATTTACACAGTGAGAGGCTATCCCGAGTCGATCGTCGCAGGTGACACGGTCTTCGTCGGAACGGTTGAGTATCGGATGCATGTTCCGCGGATGCTGGGAGTCCAGGCGGCTTCATCGAAGGTTTTCGGGAATGACTTCTACTGGTTGCCCCACAAGACCCAGGCCGCGCGTCCGGCCCGGCCGGACTGGGATCTCGTCTTCAAGGGATTTCTCGATGCCGGACGGGTCATTAACAACGACAAACAGGCGGCATATGAAGAGGACAATACGCTGTTGAGTTGCGGCGTGGGCATGGATCTGCTGTTTAAGCAGAACATGTCGCTGCGAGTGGACTATGGCGTGGTTCTGCATGACATACAAATGAGTCCGACTGTGGAAGGTCCGAACGTCGGCGAGAGCCGGCTGCACGTCGTGTTTACGATCATGTATTGAGCGGGGCGTGGTGGTGTGTGCGATTTGAGACAAAGTTGGACAGAAGCGGAGACAATATATGTTGACCATCGGTCGCAAGGCGTCGGTGAAGGGATCTGACAGGTCGAGCCGGATGGGTTGTTGGGCGCTGGCCGCTGCGGCGGCGTTGACCTCGGCGTCGCTGCTGGGCGAGGCGGTCTTCGCCGCGCCGCAGGGCGGGAAGGTCACCGTGGGTACGGGTTCGATCCAGACGCAGGGAACCGCGACGACAATTCGCGCTTCGGACGGGGCGGTGATCCAGTACAGTTCGTTCAACCTCGTTAACGGCGAGAGCGTGCGCTTTATCCAGCCCAGCGCCACCTCGGCCGTGCTGAACCGGATCGTCGGCGCCACGCCCACGGCTGCGCCGGCGGGCACGACCATCGACGGCGCCATCACCGCCAACGGACGGGTCTATTTCGTGAATCCGTCCGGCGTGATCTTCGGGCCGCACGCGGTCATCAATGTTGCTAGCCTGTACGCGGCCGCGGGCGACATCACCAATGCGAATTTCAAGGCGGGGAACAACCTCTTCACGATCGCCAAGGGCACCCTGGTGAACCAGGGCACCATTCAGGCCGGCGACACCGGACAGGTGAATCTGCTGGGCTATAGCGTGCTGAATTCGGGGACCATTGTCGCTCCGCGCGGCGTGGCGACGATGACCTCGGCCAGCGGCGACGTACTGATCAGCGAAGTCGGCGGCCAGATCGCGGTGAAGGTGAGCAAGCCCGCGGCGGCCGAAGCTGCGGGGAGCACGCCGGACATCAACAACGACCCGGCGGGCACACAGAACAATGGGACGATCAAGGCCAACGGCGGCATGGTGAAGATGATTGGCGCCGGCGATGTTTATACGCTCGCGGTGAAGAACGCGGGTTTGGTCAGCGCCGCCGTTGTCACCATGGACAGCGGCAATCGTACGGCGGTCGTGGCCGGGCGGATTTCGACCAACTCGCAGGGAGCCAGCCAGGCGGGCGGCAACGTAACAGTCACGGGCGACCGTGTGGTTCTCAATGGGGCGACGATCGACGCCTCGGGCGTGACCGGGGGCGGCAACGTCAAGATCGGCGGCGACTTCCACGGCGGCAGCACGGTGCCGCAGTCGCGTCGCACGGGCATCATGCCCGGCTCGACGATCAGTGTGGACGGGACAGGCTACCTCGCCAACGGCGGAACGGTCGTGGTCTGGTCGACGGAATACACCTATTTCAACGGGCGGATCTCCGCTCGCGCGGTGACCGGAAACGGCGGGTTCATCGAGGTGTCCAGCCGTGGGACGCTGGTCGCGCCCGGAGCTGTGGACGCGGGTTCGCAGATGGGCATTGTGGGCGCGGTTCTATACGATCCGCAGGATATCGTAATCCACGGCGGCAACGGCAGCGGAACTGATGGCGATGCCAACAACGCCACGATCGCCACGGCCACGCCCGGATCGATCCTGTTCGGCACGGCACCCGCGGGTGGAACATTTGACGTTTGGCAGTCGGAAATCCAGGGGCAGAGCGCCACCGCGAATATCGTGTTGCAGGCTACGAAGACGATCACCATAAGCGCCGTGGACAACGTGTTTGCCGGCGGCAAAGTGACCTTGGCCGCCGGCCGTAGTCTCACCATGCAAACCACCGGTGGGAACATCGACCTGGTGACGAATGTCGGTGCCGGGAATCTGGAATTCGTGACCTCGGGTATAGGCGGTATCACCATTCAGGCCTCCATGGGTGGTGCTGTCCCGGGCAATGTAACATTGAACAAACTGACGGCCGGTTCCGGCGGCATCCTGGTGTCAACCGACAACGGGATCATCACCGCCAGCCAGGCCATCACCACGACCGGCAGCACGAGCCTGCAAGCGGCCGGTGCCATTGCCGTCAATAACAGCATCTCTGCTACAACATCCGTGTCCATTGCCAGCGGAACCAGCGGCGTGGGCGATCTGGGCTTCGGCGCGCCGGTCACGGTGAGTGCCCCGTCGATTTCGCTGCGCGCCGGCAGTGGCGCTGGCGCGGCGGCCAAGGTGGACACCGTCACCAGCGGCCCCACGTTCGCCGGGCTCGGGGGCGCCGGTTCCCCAACCACGTTCTCCTTCCGGCAGGACAAGTCGATCGGCGATGCCGGCGCTGCCGGGGATATTCCGGCGGCGGCTCGGTTCGGCGCGGCGATCCCGGCCAACTACACGATTCAGTCAGACGGAGGATCCGTCACCGTCGCGACCCCGGCCAACGTGGCCGGCAGCGCTCTCGCGCTCAACGGTTCCACCGGAGTGGCCATCAACAGCAATCTGAATCTGGCGTCGCTCGCGGTGACCGGCAACCTGACGTTCGGCGCGGCCACCACCGCCGTGACGACCACAACGACCCAGCAGTACAACGGGACGGTGGCGCTTGGCAACAATACTACACTGACTGGTACAACGCTGACCGCGGGCGCGGTGACGGGCGGCGGAAACGACCTGACGTTGAACGGCGGGGCGGGTGGCGTGGTGACGCTGGCGTCGGTGTCGGGAGTGGGGACGCTGACGGTGACCAACAGCGGCGGGACGACGGTCAACGGCACAACGGGCGCGACGACGGTGACGCTGACGAA
>JBEKVL010000156.1:0-10256 GCA_049514055.1 Tepidisphaeraceae bacterium
CGTCTTCACCGATCTTGATCGCATTGGTCAACAGTTCGCGGGCAGGCCCGAACTGTCCCCGGTCGATCAGCACATGCGCCTTCTCTCCCAGCGCCCACGCCCGCTCCCCGGCCGCCAGATCGGCGCTGCCAAGGTAGCTGTCCAGCGACTGCAACGCCGGATCGAGCGCTTCGGTCTTCAGTTCCAGATCGATGATCTTCCGCTGCCACTTGAGTGTATGTGCCTTGTCCGCGGCCAGCACCTGCCGGTACTGCTCCAGCGCATTGTGCCCCTGACCGGTCTCCTCGTAACTCCGCGCCAGCCTCGCCATCGCCTCCGCATCGGGCTGGATCCCAAGCTTGAGCGCCATGCGCGTCTGTTCGATGATGTTCTTGTAGTTGGCCGCCACGGACGTGTGATGTTCCCGCTGCCAGACATCCAGCGAATGGGCCAGCATCAGCCGGATGGCGCCTTCCTGGGTCTTGGAAAGCTTCTGCTCCCGCAGCAGTTCATTGAGCAGGGCAATGGCCGGGTCCGGCCGCTCCGCCGCGATGTACTTGCGGGCCGACTCGATGCGTTGCCCGACCGACGGCCCCGGCTGGGGATCGATCAGCAGCCAGGCCGCATAGCCGAACAGGCCCAGCGAGAAAACGAGCATCGGCAACTGCCAGAGTTGCGGCCGCTTCGGATTGCCTTGGTCAGACCCCATGGCTTCCATGCCTCGCTCTCGCCAAACGCCGCCATCCATGGCGACGAACTACTTATCCATATTAAACCATTATCGGACGAACAACGCAAGCAACTTTTGCCGAGTTTGTGCGAATCACGCCATTTTATGGCTGACACGGATAGGGTTTGCAACAACCGGCAACCCATCCGTTATGACGCCCCGCGAGCGGAATGGCGGCCAGCCACTCCTATGCTTTGACTGACCCCGCCGCCCTCTCCGACCTGATCCTCGTCCGCCGCGACCGCGAAGATGCCGGCAAGGACGACGGCTGGCCGCTCACGGCTGGAAACTCGACGACCGTTACTGCAAGCCGGCCGGCAAGTGACTCTCGTGCAGCCACCCCGATCCGCTATACTGATACCAGAATGCCCACCAATTCACACGCCACCCACCGCGACGACATTGCCTACATCGCTCCCATGGCCGCGTTCCTCCTGCTTACCGGGGCTGGCGGACAATGGCCGCGTTTCTTTGTCGCCAGCTACATCCTCAAGACCTTCCTGACCGGCGCGCTGCTGATCTGGTTTCGCAACAACTACACGCAGATTTCCTGGAAATGGGCCCTGCTGGGGATCGGGCTGGGTATCTTGGGAATTGTGCAGTGGTGCGGGATCGAGGAACTGCTGGGCGGGGATAAGCCTATATACCCGAAGATCCCGGGTTCCTCCGCCGCGATGATCCCGTTCGAGTATTTCAAGGGGCATCCATTTGCCTGCTGGGCATTCATCATCATCCGCTGGGCCGGAGCCACCCTCGTCGTTCCATTCATGGAGGAACTGTTCTGGCGCGACTATCTCTGGCGAACCGTGGTCGCCCCCAACAATTTCAAGCTCGCCAAAGTCGGCGAATGGGACCTCCAGGCGTTCATCATTGTCACTCTCTGCTTCACCTCCGTCCACCCCCAGTGGATCACCGCCCTCATCTGGGGCGCCGGCATCGGCGGGCTGCTCGTCTGGAAGCGATCCCTCGGCGCCTGCATCGTCATGCACGCCGTAACCAATTTCCTGCTGGGCGCGTACACGCTCTATACTGGCAAGTGGTATTACTGGTAGATCGACTCGGCCGAAGTTCGGAGTACCAAACTCCGGTCGAGATGATTGAAGCTCCCACCGTGGATCGAGCCGCAGACAGAGAGGCCATTATGTTCGGACCAGCGAGCGTTCCTCACTTCGTGCCTTCGTGCCTTCGTGCCTCAATCCCTGTGCTTCTCCTCCTCGCCTGCCTCGCCGCCGCCCCGGCCACCCGCCCCGCGCGGCCGTATGCCGTGGCACACGACAAACCGCTCGATTCGAAACTGACCGTGCTCGAGAAGACCGACGCCTGGACCCGCTGCCGCGTCGAGATCAACGGCATCGCCGGCGATCGCGTCCCGGCAATTCTGTACGTGCCCGCCGACGCCGGGCCCAGACACCCGGCCGTCCTCCTGCAATACGGCTCCGGCGGCAACAAGAACACCGACTACATCGTCGCCATCGGCCAGAAGTTCGCCCGCCACGGGTTCGTGGTCATGACCATCGACATCCCCAACCGCGGCGAGCGCCGCAAAGAGAAGACCCTGATCGAGGGCAATTTCCTGGAAACCCTCGGCGACTATTCCCGCGCCGTGGACTATCTGTACACGCGCGACGACGTCGACCGCACGCGCCTCGTCTACATGGGCATCTCCTGGGGCGCCATCACCGGCATCACCTTCGTGGCCCATGACCAGCGCATCAGGGTCGTCGTCTCCCTCGTCGGCGGTGGCGACTTCATCGGCTGGATGCCCCCGCAACTGGTGACGGATGAGATGCGCCGCGAAGTGGAGCAGTTCGATCCCGTCTACCACGTCGCCCTCATCGAGCCCCGCCCCCTGCTGCTGCTGAACGTGAAACACGATCTGCTGGTGTCGCCCTTCATGTCGCAGTCGCTGCACAGGGCCGCCGGCCCGGCCGCCGACAAACGCTGGCTGGACACCGACCACATCTTCAGCACCGTCGACCGCGACGCCACCGCCGAGGAAGTCATTCGCTGGATCGAGGGGAAACTGCCTCAATGACCTGGCCGGCTTTGCGCATGCCCACCGAATGATACAAATATGACAACTCAGACTGCGATTGTGTCACACCGGCGAAAATGTGCCGGTACAGCGAACGCCGCGCGATCTCCAGAATGTGCGACAGCATCGTCCGGCCAACCCCCTGGCGGCGAAACGCCGGCGGCACGTAGAACAGGCCCAGTCGCGCCAGCTCGCCCACCCCGAATATCCCCGCATGCGCCACGGCCCGCCCGTCCCTCATCGCCAGCAACGCATCGAGATGCGGATCGTCCAGATGCGCCTCGGCCAGCTCGGGAAGGTGCGGGCGCCGGAGTTCCGCGCCGGCCTCCGCGAACAGTTCCCGCATCTGCCGGAAACCGGCACGCGACGGAATGACTTGCAGATCGCCTCGCTCCGCCGGCGGCTTGCCGGGCATGTGCGGCAGCGCCAACACGTCCGTCAGCTCGATTCGATACCCCTTCTCACCCAGCAACTTGACCAGCGTCGCCACCGGCGATACGCCTCCGGCCGCGCCGAATATCCACGCGGAGCACCGGGCGCCGCGTTCACTGAAGTACGCCTCGACGCGGCGGTACGCCTCCTCGGCACAAACCCCCGCCGGCAGCGCAACATCACGAACGTGGTTGGCCTGGCCCGCCATGGCCGGATTACACATCGCCGTGCCGACCTCCAGCACCTCCGGCTCGGCCAGATGTTCGGCCCAACGCCGATCCGTCTGCAGGTACAACCTCACCAGATCATCATCCGACGCGGCCGACCACTGATGCAGAACAGGCAGAGGCATGAATTGGTCCTTCCATATGGAAGGCGATGCCGCCAGATTCCGTCACGATCCAGGCACGGCAACGCTCCGAACCTGAACGCCAGAACCAAACCACCTCCGCCGCTGTAACTCGGCGGCGGCGCCCTTCCATGGCGAGCGTCCGGCACGTCGGATCGCGGCCGGCTTCCTGACCGGCGCGAACCTACGCCTTCTTGCCCGGACCCATCTGCCTGGCGATCAACCTGGCCGTCTCAGCCTGCGTCTCGGATGCATTCTGAGCCAGAACGGCCGTCTGCACGGCGGCAGGCTGGAGAGCCAGCCACTCCACCAGCCGCGAGAGCATTGCCACCTGCGTCATGCCCTTCTTGTCGGTCATCGATTCCAGTGCCTTCTTGGCCGGGGCCGTCAACTCGATGCGGAGGATGATGCGGGATGCCATTAGAGCCTTTCGTTGTTCCCGGCAATTCTAGCGACTTCGCGGCGACACGGGTAGAATCTGCAACAGAATGTGCGCACCCGCTTTGTTGATTGGCCGATGTCTCGCCGGGCCGTCTGCACGTTCCCCCCCTTGCACATCGGCCCCTCGGCTCCGAGAATGGCCGGCTGGGAATCGTCTTCGGGTCGAGCATTCTTATCCTGGAAGGAAGGACACCATGAAAGGCATTCGTCTGGCTTTGGTCGCAGGACTCGCCGGGTTGCTTGTTTGCGCGTTCCAGTTGCGGGCGGCAGCTCCGGTGCAGAAGGTTACGCTCAAGGTCGTCAAGGTGGACAGCGAGGAAACCGCCGGCGAAGACGGCAAGGGCGCCAATGCCGTGGACGGCGACCCGGAGACCATCTGGCACACGCAGTGGCAGGATGCCAGCCCGGCACACCCGCATGAAATCATCATCGCCATCGAGCCCGCGTGCAGCGTCAAGGGCCTGACCTATCTCCCACGTTCGGGTGAGGCCGAGAACGGCGACATCAAGGATTACGAGGTCTACGTCAGCACGGACGGCAAGGATTTCGGCAAGGCCGTTAAAGCCGGGGCTTTCGCGCGCGGCAAGGGCAAGAAAATCGCGGGATTCAAGCCGGTCAAAGCGGCCTTCATCAAGCTGGTCGCCAAGTCGGAGATCAACGGCCAGCCCTGGACCAGCGCGGCCGAGATCGGCATCGTGCAGGAAGGCGAGAAGGTGGCGATCGACCCGGTGCTCTCGGTGGTCAAGGCGGACAGCGAAGAAACCGCCGGCGAGGACGGCAAGGCCGCCAATGCGGTGGACGGCGATCCGGCGACCTTCTGGCACACGCAGTGGCAGGACGCCAGCCCGGCGCATCCGCATGAAATCATCATCAAGCTCGATCCGGCCATGAAGATCGAGGGCTTCACCTACCTTCCACGAGCCGAGGGGGACAACGGCAGCATCAAGGACTACGAGTTCTATGTCAGCGAGGACGGCAAGGATTTCGGCAAGCCGGTGGCCAAGGGCGCTTTCGAGAACACCAAGGACAAGAAGACAGTGAAATTCGAAGCCAAGGCCTGCGGCTTCGTGAAACTCAAGGCGCTGTCGGAGGTCAACGACAATCCCTGGACCAGCGCCGCCGAAATAACGGTGATCCCCGCCGAACAATGAACGCGCGGCCGGACAATCGCATTTGGTGCTGCCGGTGCCCTCACCGGCAGATCCATCCCTCGGCGCTCCGCCGGCGCACTGGCGGCACTTCCAACGGCCAAATGCGCTGATCTTGGAACGCGACACCGTCTGTCGCTGTCCCATCGGCTCTGGTATCTTGCCGGCATGTTTGGTTCACATCTTTCCATCGCGGGCGGTCTGTATCGCGCTGTCCTGGAGGCCGGGAAACTCGGCCTCGACACCGTCCAGGTCTTCACCAAGAACCAGCAGCAATGGGCCGCCAGGCCGTTGCAGGATGGGGATATCGCCGACTGGAAGCGCGAGGCGAAGCGACTCGGATTCAAGCAGACCGTCAGCCACGACAGCTATCTCATCAACCTCGCCTCGCCGGACGACAAGCTCTGGGTGCGCAGCCTGAACCTGTTCGCGGATGAAATCCGCCGATGCGTCATGCTCGGCATTCCGTATCTGGTAACGCATCCGGGGGCACACATGGGCAGCGGCGAAGAAATTGGCCTCAAGCGCGTGGCGGCGGGGATCGACAAGGCATACGCCGGCGTACGCGGGGCCAGAACGATCACCTGCCTCGAGATCACGGCCGGGCAGGGAACCTCGCTCGGCTGGAGACTGGAGCATCTGGCGAAGATCATCGACCATTCCAAGCACCCCGAGCGGCTGGCCGTGTGCCTCGACACCGCACACCTCTTTGCGGCCGGATACGACTTCCGCGGACGAAAGTACGGCGCGCTCCTCAAGCAGATCGAACAGACGGTCGGCAAGCGTTTGGTGAAAGTGCTGCACCTCAACGACTCAAAGAAGGACCTCGGCAGCCGCGTGGACCGGCACGATCACATCGGCCGGGGGTTCATCGGCGTCGAGGGATTCCGGCCGTGGGTGCGCGACCCGGATTTCGCCGATGTGCCCAAGATCATGGAGACGCCCAAGGATGGCGCAGCCGAGGATGGGCGCGAGTGGGACCTGGTCAACGTCGAGGTGCTGCGCGGCCTGATGCGCTGAGATCTCGGTCATCTGGCCGGACGCACGACGGTCCCTGTGTCCAGGACGGCGCCGCGCTCGACACCACAGCCCTGAATGGACTGGCCGTTCGTCGGCTGCGACCCGCAACTCGTGCTGGTCGCATCACCCGGCGTACCCGCACAACCCGCAGCCATCGCCAGCAGCGATACCACTATCCACAGTCTTGCATTCCGCATAGAAAATCTCCGGTTTTATCCATCGGCTATTTGCGATGGAGAACTGGAATATGACGCGAACCCCGCCGAGCCGCTATCATGCCCCGCGTATGTTGCGGATCAATGGAATCGTACGGCTGGCCAACACCGTGCGCAGCCGGCTGAGCGGCCCCATCAGCGCTGCCGATCTGGCCGCGCTGCGCGGGCACGTCGAGCGAAACCTGGCGAGCGTGGACCAAACCCTGCGCGAACATGGCGTGACCGACTCCAGTCTCCCCACGCCAAGCCGACGGGCAATGACATTTCTTAGGTCCGTGGACTGGTCCAGGGCCCGGATGACCGACCAGGCCGCCGGGCAACCGCGGGTGACACGCCGATTCGGCTGGAAAGGCCTCACCCGGCACTTTGATCACATCCTGGCCAACCTCTGGGCGGCCACATCCGAACCGGCCGCCGGGCAATCGCATGTAGTGCCGCCGGTGCCCTCACCGGCGGAATCCAGGGCCATTCATACCACGCCAAACACCACCAGTGAGTTTACTGGCGGCACTTCTTCCGCACAGCCGATTGCCCGGGAACCGGCCGTCGATCAGGCCCATGGCATGATCGTCCGCCTCAGCAAGCATATTGAATCCGGCATCCATCGTCACGGCGAAGAGAACATTGAACTCAGTGACGCCACCGCCGCCATTCGCGGCTGGCTGGCGTTCTTCGCCGCCCGGGAAAGCCTGGCCCGATACATGGCCGCCCTGCAAGTCGCTCGCCAGGCGCTGTCGGCCACGCTCGAGCGACATTGGCCCCGACGACGGCAGTTGATCTGCTTCCGGCCGATGGAGGCCATCTACCAGGTCAAAACCACCTCGCAAACCTGCCCGCTGAATCTGCCCACGCCGATGATCACTTTCTCGGCCCACGACTTCGGCCGCTTGGCCCGGCTGATCGGCCGCCGCGACGCCGCCATCCGTCAGGAAGTCGTCAAAGCCATGGAGCGTCCCGACTACCAGGCCGTCCGCCAGGAACTCGACCGCCTCGGCGGCCTGCGCAGCCACCTCGGCGGCGTGCATCACGGCCTGGAAACGGTCTTCGCCCGCGTCAACGAGCGCTTCTTCCGCGGCCTGATGCCCCGCCCGCGCCTGGTCTGGAGCGCCGTCCTCACCGCCCGCAAATTCGGCCATTACGACTACGTCCACGACACCTTGCTCATCAGCGCCACCGTCGACCGGGCCGACGTGCCCGAGTTCGTCATCGACTTCCTGATGTATCACGAGTTGCTCCACAAGGAGATGGGTGTCGACCGCAGCGGCGGCCGGGCCTACGCCCACACCCCCGAGTTCCGCGCCGCCGAGCGGCGGTTTCCACAGTACCACGAGGCAGAGGCGTTTCTCCTGAAACTGGGCAGTGCGGGGTAGCCGGCACTTGGCCGGGCGAGGAATTCACTTACCCACGAATGACCACCAAGACACACAAATGATGAGATTGGGACATGATTTGGATGAGGCCATGGGTTGTGGCAATGGTCCACTGTAGCCGCAATGGGTCATCGCGGTGGGGAACCGCGATGACCCATCGCTGCCACAGGTGGTTCGCCAAAGAGAATGGGCGCACCCGCATACTGGCCGGCTGCGGCGGATGTTCCGGGAAACACGGCCGCCTGGATGACGGAAGATTAATGTGAAATCCTCAAAGATTACACTTGCATTCCTTTGGCATGAAGAGTAGGTTCTCCGTTGAATGAGCATCTATTAGGCTATTTGTGCAGGATTTGTAGGTCATGTGACGGGTTGTGGGTTGCGATCAGGGGTTGCCGCCGCGAATCATGGGGCCGCCTCTGGCTGAATCAGCGTTATTCGGGTCCGGGGCGTTGTCCGCTCCCGGACAATAGGCTGTTAGATCAGTAATATTTGTGGGTCTGGTGTGATCAGGTAATTCTCGGGAAGGGAAAACATCTCCTGTCAATGAATTGGTTTCGCTCCCTGCGTGCGCGTCTCAATGTCGCCATGGGCGGGCGCCGGACTGCATCCCGGCGCGGCCGGTTGCTGTGCGATGCGTCCAGAAGCGTGGTCGATGCCCTGGAATCGCGCACCATGCTGACCGTCTGTGCCGTGGATGACACGGTGGCCGTGCGGCGGCTGGATGTGACCCTGGCGATCGACGTGCTGGCCAACGATTCGGCCACGAATGGGGCACTGGTCATCGACAGTTATACGCAGCCGGCGCATGGGACGGTGGCATTGCTGGGCGGGACGGGCGGGGCGCGCGACCGGCTGGCGTACACGCCCGCCGGCGGATATGCCGGGACGGATGCCTTCACATACACCGTCCAGGATGACGACGGCGTGCCGGAGACGGCCGATGTCAGCGTGACGCTGGCGGCGCCGGCGGCGGCGGTCGATCCGGGCGGGCCGCGCGGCGCGGGGTATTATGCGCTGAGCGACGGCTTCGTGGTCGGGCCGTTCACGGCCTATACGCGGTCGGCCCTGGGCAACTTCAGCTTCACCGACAGCAAAGCGACGGATGACAACTCCACCTGGACGGACAGCGACGGGATCGTACACAATGTGGCCAGTTCCGGCCTGGACACGCTGGTGGATTTGCACCGCTCGCTCAGTCCCACCTACGGCGGCAGGAACACTCCTGCTCAGATACAAGCCGACGCGCTGAATCGCCACGCGGCGGCAATCCGTGACTCCGAAGCGATGATCAGCGGCGCACGCGACGCCGCTTTTCGCGCAGCCGCCGAGGCGGCCGCCGCCAAAATACGCCAACGTGCAGGTGGCCAATGAATACACAGAGATTTGAGTTTGCCGAGATCGTGAAGCTGTTGCGTTGCTCCGAAAATGACCCAAAGATCAGGTCGTTCTTTGGGGAAGCGATGTCCAGGATCAAGCGCGATGAGTACTATGGCGCGTTGGAGTTCGATACAGAAGGCGTCGATGCCGTATTTGTCGAGGCACCGTGGGTAGTGCCCCTGGCCGAAATCACCGATCCGAAGGTTCTATACCTTTCCGCCTTTCACTTGCATCGTGCTGGGCACGAGGGATTTGCCGGGTACACGGGTCAGTTACCGAACGGCGTAGCCTTGGGTGATCTGGAAGCTGAGGTTCTTGGCAAAATGGGACAGCCGTCGTTAACTGGTGGCGGCGGCATGAGTACCGTGCTGCCCGGGCCAATTCCCCGTTGGTTTCGGTACTCGATTGGCAGTTTTGTCCTGCACTTTCAATTGGACACCATGGGTCGAGTTGAAATGGTGACTGTGTCCGCACCAGATGTTCGCCCGACCTAGTCGTAGCCAACACATGCCAGCCGAAGTGCATAGTGCAAACGGAGGGACAATAGACAAGGGACACTGGAGACTAATGTAGATCGGAATAGGCGTCAGGCAATACGCTGTCGTTGTGTCGTTATATTAGACATTATATGACCACTATGCCGCAAACTCCGTCCCCCGCTGGATATCGCAAACGCGACGTGTTTGTTCCGTACACCAGCCGCATCGTGCAGCCGTGGTATCGGAAAACGGGTCAGGGATCGATTGTGCTAAATTGTAGCCCAAGATGCCGTTAGACAAACATCATGCCGCAACCCCCATCCCTCTCCAATCCCCGCAAATGCGTCGTCCTCGTCCCCTACACCAGCCACATCGTGCAGGTGTGCGAGGACGGGCTCAAGGCCCTCGAGCGCCGCGGTTACGTCGTCCGCCGCGTCGTTGGATTCTCGGCCATCGACCAGGGCCGCAACCAACTGGCCACCGATGCCATGGCCGAGGGGTTTGAGGAAACCATGTGGATCGACTCGGACGTCGGCTTCGAGCCCGATGCGGTGGAAATCCTCCGCCGCCGGCGCCTGCCGGTGGTCTGCGGCATCTACCCGCAGAAGGGCAAGCGGGCCGTCGCCCGCCATGTCATGCCCGGCACGCCCAAACTCACCTTCGGCCGGGACGGCGGCC
>JBEKVL010000157.1:0-10247 GCA_049514055.1 Tepidisphaeraceae bacterium
CAACCCCTCAACGACCCATGACCAACTGCCTTCACCCCCATACCGGCCGCCATCGAAGCCCCTTCCGATGGCGGCCGCATTGTTGACGCACGATCGTTCTCCCGTCACCCGCTTGCTTGCATTTATCATTCATTGCGACCACCATCAGGCCATTCAATGAAGTCCGCCCCGGAGGATCCCATCATGCACCTCGGGTTCAGTGTCATTTCCCGCAATAACAAGACCGAGTTCCAGTTTTTCGGCCCCCACGGCACCGACCCACTCTCGCTGGTCACGTTCCAGCAGACGGGCAACTCCGCCGCGGTCGTCATGGGCCGCCTCTACTACCGCGACGAGAAACTGCGCGACATCGCCGGCCAACTCCCCGCCGAACTTGCCGTCGCCGCCCAATCCAATGACGCCGCCCTGGCGTTGGGCGTATACCTGACTCGAGGCCGCGAGGGCGTCATCTCCCTCGAAGGCGAGTATTCCCTGGTGCTTTGGGACGGCCGACAGGGCATGTTGATCGGTAGCCGCGATCCCATGGGCGCCTATCCCCTCTTCTGGGCCGAGGCCGACGGTGCCATGGCGCTCAGCACTCACATGCGCCCTCTCGTGCGCGGCGCCGTACGCGGCCTGATCAACCCGGATTATCTCGCCGAGTTCCTCATGCCCCCCGGCACTGGCCGCGAAGAACTCGACAGCGAGAAGTGCATCTTCCGCAACGTCAACCGCGTCCGTCCCGGCACGATCGTCGAAGCGAACATTTTCACCAGGGTTGTCCAGCGTCAGGTCTACTGGGACTGGCCGAGCCGCATCGCCACCGTCACCGCCCGCACACTGGAAGATGTCGGCCAGCAATACCTCGACCTGCTCCGCCAGGCGGTTCGCCAGCGCATGGTCGGCCGGGTCACGGCCCACCTCTCCGGCGGCATGGACTCCACGGCCATTGCGCTGCTCGCCGGCCACCTGGCCAGCGAAGGCCTGGGCGGCGGCCCCGTCCACGGACTTTCGCTTGTTTACGAGAAACTCAGCATCCTGTCGCGCGAAACGGCTTATATCCAAACCGCGTTGGGCGTTGCCACCGGCATCATCCCCCATTTGATCAATGGAGATACTATTCTCGATTATGACGGTTTCATCGACCCGCCTCTCTCCGACGAGCCTTGTCCCTGGCTCCCACGCCTCGGGATGAATCGTCACCTCGTGAATTTCGGCGCGGACCTCGGCATGCATACCATGATGGCCGGCATCGGCGCCGACGAAGTGCTCGATGTTCCACCGGCCCATATCAGCGACCTGCTCAAACACGGCCGCGTTCTCGCCGCCTGGCGCGAGGCCGGGCGGTTCTCCCGCGCCATGACCTGCAACCGCTGGAAGGTCTTCTCCGCCAATGGCCTCGCCGGACTGCTGCCCGCCTGGCTCCGCTATGGCCTCCGCCCACTGTTACGACGCGGCCACGCCGGCTGGTCCAACCAGACCGGCCACACCATCGCCCCCTGGATCCGTCCCGATTTCGCCCGCCGCCACCACATGCTGGATTATGGCCTGCAAAGCCTGCGAAACATCAGCCGCAAGTACGGCTCGATGAGATGGTCCATCTCCCTCTTCGCCATCGAATCCCGGCGCGGCGACATGAGCCGCATGTGGCTGGCCGCGCCGCGAGGGCTTCACGTCACCCACCCCTTCTTCGACCCCCGTCTCGTCTGCTTCGGCCTGGGAATCCCCGCGCATCTGTGCTGTATCCCCGGCCAACAGAAACCCGTCCTCGCCCAGGCAACCCGCGGCCTGCTCCCCGACGAAATCCGCAATCGCCAGCGTAAGGGCCACTTCAACGAAGTCGCCTTCATGGGCCTCGCCCGGAATTTCCAGGCACTCAAGCAACTGGTCCTCACCACCAATGCAGACGACCTTGGCCTGATCGACAAGACGGTATTGCTCGATTGCCTGCATCGCGCCGGTATGGGCATCGCCACCGATTTCCGCGGCCTGGACCGCATGGACCAGACGCTCGCCGTCCTGAAGTGGCTGTCCAATCTCGATACCTGGGAAAAAGCTGCCGCCACGCCCACCGACACGATCGAGCTCGTCGCCGCGCAGCCGTCAACCTGCCCCGCTTGAAGATAATCTATGCCACAACCCGGCAATTTCTTCTCGGCGTGAGAAGATCAAACACGAAGTCACGAAGCAGGGTCTGGTGATGGGTTGTTCGCCTGTTAGAGGCGGCGAGACCACTGGCGTGATCTGGGGCAATGCGAACCACCGGACGCTTCACATTCGCCGATGACTGTCGGGGTGACTGGACACCGTTAGAACTGTTTGTTCGTATTGCGTACGGTCTTGAGCCACCCATCCAAAAGCTCCTCATGGCGGCGTAACTCATTCAAACCCAATCGCTTGCTTGAAGTGGCGAGTAGCGGAGCAGGCGCGCCGATCGCCGAGATGCTACGCGGTGACTTCACGAAGGCCGCTGCTCACGTTCTTGATGACGACGACTTTGTCCACTCCCCGGGCGGAAAGTCCGTGAAAGCAGCGAGCTCCGTCTGCGCCTCGAAGTCGGCTAGGGAACGACTCGTCGTGGTTGTCGTGTGCTGTCTGGTTGGGTGGCATTGGATGCTCCTTGTTGGTTTGCACGCCGAGCATTATGGCCGAAGGAGCGCCTTGATCGCACGCCGCTCGTCCATGGCGCGGTAGCCCTCCGCCACCTTCTCCAGGGGCAGCGTCAGGTCGAACACTTTGCCAGGGTTGATCTTCCGGTTCATGACCAAGTCCATCAGCTTCGGCAGGTAGCGACGAACCGGGGCAGGGCCGCCGTGAAGGTGAACGTGCGCGAAGAACAACTCCTGCCCGTCGAGTTCCACTTCGTGGGGCACGCCAACGTAGGAGGTATAGCCGCCCTTACGCGTGCAGTGGATCGCCTGCATCATCGACTCCTGGGTGCCGACGCACTCCAGCACTGAGTCCGCGCCGACGCCCTTGGTCATCTCCATGATGCGCTTGACGCCCTCGTCGCCGCGCTCGGTCACAATGTCGGTCGCGCCGAACTCGCGGGCAAGTCGTTGCCGCGTGTTGTGGCGGCTCATGGCGATGATCCGCTCGGCCCCCATCTGCCCGGCGGAAAGTACGGCCAACAGGCCGACGGCGCCGTCGCCGACCACGACCACGGTCGATCCGGACTTGACGTTGGCGGCGTCGGCTGCAAACCAGCCGGTGCCCAGCACGTCTGACGTCGCCAGCAGGCTCGGCACGAGGTCGTCCGACGGCTTGCCTGGCGTGGGGACCAGCGTCCCATCCGCCAGCGGCACGCGCAGGATTGGTGCCTGCGCCCTGCTGATGAACTCGCGCCGCATGCACGAGGACTGATAGCCGTATTGGCAATGCGGACAGGTGTTATCCGACGTGGCGAACGAGCCGACGACGAACTGCCCCGGCTTGACGTTCTTGACCGCGCCGCCGACCTCCTCGACAAAACCGCAGTATTCGTGGCCCATCGGCTGCGGGCCATTGGTCGGCTGCAACCCCCGGTAGGGCCACAAGTCCGACCCGCACACGCAGGTCGCGGCGATGCGGATCACGGCGTCGGTGGGCTGCTCGATCCTCGGCGTCTCGCGATCCTCGAAGCGGATGTCGTGCGGGCCGTACAGAACTGTTCCTCGCATGGTGGGTCTCCTTCACATGGTGTAACCGGGTTTCTTGTAGAGCTTCTCGGGCTGGCTCAGGATGTCGGGCGTGTAGACCTTCGTCTTCCAATCCTTGGCACTGATCTCCTCGAACGCGACGGAGACGGACTCGTCGCCGTAATGAAGAACCTCGGTCACGGCCTGGGTAATCCGTTGCGCCAGTTCGGCCTTCAGCCGCTGGGACTTTCCCGGCCAGAGCTTGACGATCACATGCGGCATTTCTGTTCCTTTCGTTGTCCCGAGGCCACCGGGGCGGTGTCACCTCTGGTACTGCTCGTCGGTGACCTTCTCCATCCACTCCACAGCCTTGCCCTTGAGCTTCTCCTGAAGGGCGATGTGCGTCATCGCGGTCGTGGCCGTCGCCCCGTGCCAATGCTTCTCGCCGGGCGGGAACCAGACCACATCGCCGGGCCTGATCTCCTCGACCGGCCCGCCCGCCCGCTGCGCCCACCCGCAGCCGCTGACGACGATCAACGTCTGGCCGAGCGGGTGCGTGTGCCACGCGGTTCGTGCGCCCGGCTCGAACGTCACGCTGGCCCCGCCGACACGGGCGGGGTCGGGCGCATCAAAGAGCAGGTCGATTCGCACCGTGCCGGTGAACCAATCCACTGGACCCTTTATGGACGCCTGTGAACCGATGCGCTTGATTTCCATGTGCTGCTCCGCTGAAGTGGTGATGTAGGTCCGAGGGCCGTCACGGCCAACCCGGCCATGACCTTCAGGCTTGAACGCCGACTGAAACTTGTTGGTTGCCACTGCGACACGGTCAGACTGTACGCGGGCGGCAAGAAGCAGCGGTAGGACGAACTTCCGAATTGCTTGTACAATCCTCTAAGATCGGTCGGAAAGTGGTGAGGATGCCTGATGAGGTGGTTACAATAGCGAAGAAAATGACCAACTCCTTGGACAAACGACAGGCCCAACGAATGGAAGCGGATCGCGAGGAACTGGCCGAGCGGTTGGCGCGGGCAATGCCCCGCGACGGCACGGCCGACCCCCAGCCGGGGGTGAGCCTCGCCCGGTTTGCGCGGCCGACCGAACTTCACCACGGGTTCTACAAGCCGTGCTTCTGCGTTATCGCACAAGGGGCCAAGACCCTGACGCTGGGCGAAGCGGTGTTCCGATACGACCCTGCACACTACATGATCGCCACTCTCGGCGTGCCGATGACCGCGCAGGTCGTGGAGGCATCGCCGGAGCGGCCCTACCTCAGTCTGCGGCTGGAACTCGACCCGGCGGTGGTGGCGTCGGTGATGGTGGATACGGGCCTCACGCCACCGCGCGGCGATGGCGTAAGGGCGGTCGATGTCAGCGAACTGGACGCCGACCTGCTCGACGCGACGCTACGGCTCGTGCGGCTGATTGAACGGCCGACGGAGTATCGCGCCCTCGCGCCGCTGGTCGTGCGGGAGATTGTGTATCGCCTGCTCAACGGGGCACAGGGCGCTCGGATGCGGCACCTCGCGACGGTCGGGGGGCGCGCTCACCGAATGGTGCAGGCGGTCGCCAAGCTCCGGGAGAACTTCGACAAACCGCTGCGCATCGAGCGCGTGGCGAAGGAACTGGGCATGAGCACGTCCGGGTTCCACGCCCACTTCAAAGCGGTGACGGCCATGTCCCCGCTCCAGTTCCAGAAGCAACTGCGGCTCCAGGAGGCCCGGCGGCTGATGATCGGCGAGCACCTCGACGCTGCCGAGGCAGGCTATCGGGTCGGCTACGAAGACCCCGCTTACTTCAGCCGCGACTACAAGCGGCACTTCGGCGAACCGCCGATGCGGGATGTCGAGCGGCTGCGAGAACTCGCAACGGCATGACGCCTTGGCCACCCTTTGGCGGACCCCAGACGTGTACGCTGCCACTCTCAAAGGACCAGAAGTTCAAATCCTGCCAATAGTTGCTCTTACAACCACTGGCGGGAGTTGGCTTTACAGAACCGTCGGGGCGACAAGACGGCTATTGAACTTTTTCTGGTCGGCGTCCGGGGCTGGGAAGCCGGGCTGCTGAGGTGCATGAATGATGTAAGGCATTGCTCAGATTGAGGTTGTGTCTGTTGTCGCTCGGCGCGTGGTAGATCGCTTCGATTACGTCCTCAACGGACAAAAGCATGGAGATATCGGTACCTCCGGCGTGCTGGCGCTTGGAAACTCGAAACTCGAACTGTCCAGTTCAGCGTTCAGCGCGAGCTTCCTCTATCGCCGCATCACTTTGCGAACTGTCTTGTGACCTGTAGGCAGTCCCGCTGCTTGGGTTCACCGCGTAGGTGAGCGTGACGATCTGGTCGTCCAAGGTACAAGTTGAACTGCGTGCTCCGCATATCTCCTGTGCCATATGCCTCCACCGTTTCTGTGTTTCGGCCGGCATCATCAAATGTGGTCTGCAATTCGATTCCTTTGGGATCGACGACGCTGTACATCCACCATCCACCCGGCAGCGTCGTAGGCCATCGTGGTTACGAATTACGAGAATGTCGTTGCTCCGCGCGGGGGGGGTCATTGTCTCTCCTTCCGTAGCCTTCCGTAGCGGAGTGCAGTACGTACTTATTTACTCCAGTCCACTGTCCTTGCTAGCAGAATTGTCGCGTTTACCATTCCACTGATTCCAGATTGCACCCATCCGCAGTGAATCGGGCAAGCACTCTAGATACAGGGTCGCGTCCATTGGCGGCCGAAGTTCCCACCTTGCAGACGTCTCATCCACCAATCTGAAGTCTTCAAAATTGCACCAGAACCACCCGTGCGAGAATGTACAATCCCACCAATTGTGGCATGGCCGGCAGAGTCTTCGGGCTCCTTCGACGCAGACGAGCCGCAGAATTACACGATCTGTCGTCGAGAATCTAGCATGTCCCTTGAACACGGAAAGAGAACAATCGTTCCAAGGTCCAGCCTCATTAAAGCGGATTCTTAGATGAGCGTGCATACTCTATTGTCCCGGATCGCATTTAGTATAAGTTAAGGCGCCGCCACCACTTATGCCGGTTCCATAGCCCACGCCGAGCCCCGCGTCTCCATAGTACTTGCCTGACTTGAAATCATAGCAGCCACGTGCGCCATAGGTGAAGGACGCAAAACCCGCGGATGCCGTGATACAAACACTGCCGCTCCATCCTTCCGCTGGGCAATTATAATGGATTCCAGCAATACCGCCGAGAATCCTGCCCCGAGGAATTGACGGACTTGATGCTATTGGCCCGAAACCTCCACGCCCATACGTAGCGTCTCCCGGGAGTCCGTGCTTGTCACCACCGGAGAGCGACGCACACACGAAGAGGCCAACATCGACATGGACCGAGACTACAGTACATAGTGCAGTCACGTTGCCGCGGCAACACCCTTGTTCCGTGATCTCAACGGTGCCAATCAAACACGCGCAGGAGCCCGGGAGTTGGGGCACGTACATGCACATCCGAAAAGTCTGACGAATACCTGCTCTAAGCAGCATCCCAACGAGCGATTGCACAAAGGCGGAGGCATTCGCCCGAGCCTTCCTTCCAAACAGTAGGCCATCAGGGTCCGATTCATTGGGAGGACTATTACCGAGATATTCGTAAAGATTCGGTCCATTGGCATACTCTGCCAGATCTCTTTGCGTGAACTGTCCGAACAACGGATTCAGCCACCTATTCCGGTTGTAGAGCAGCCCAATCAGATCGTCATGCACAAGCCCTTGATGCCCGATCACCGACGCATATGCACCGGACGACATCACGCCCCACGACGGATTCCGGATCGAACGGCTCCCGTACGGATCAAACACATACCGTTCGACGATGGTCCCGCTGGTACTGCAGATGGCGGTGAGGTTGAAGTTGGCGTCCTGCATGGCGTACAGCCGCTCGTCGCTGCCGCCGACCGTGCGATCCCGGCAGACGAGCTCATCGACATACCGGATGCCCCAGATGTATTGCTGATCAGCCGTGCTGGAACTGCCGACGCGCTCCTCAACGTCCTGCCACTCATCGGAGAAGTAGAAGTGCCGGGTCTCCGATGGGGAGATCGTGACCTTGATGATGCGGCGGTTACGCCCGTCGTACTGGGAGGTGGCAACCGTGGTGTCGCCGCTGCTCACCGACACCATTCGGTCCCAGGCGTCGTAAACGGCCGTGAAGTTCTGCGTGGGATCCGATGGCTCGGGGAACGCGGTGGTGTTACCGGCCGCGTCATACGCGGGGTCGGCCCAGTTGGGCGTGCCGCCGGAGGCCGTGATGCCGGTGATCTCGTTAACTGTGTTGGCGGTGCGGGTCTGGTTCAGGTCCGTCGTCCCGCTGGTCTTGGTGAGATAGGCCGGCCAGTTCCCGGTCAGGTCCAGCGTCCAGTCCAGTTCACGGACGGGGGTGCCGGAGATGCCTGTTGGTGGCGAACCTATGAGCGTGCCGCGTTGCATGACCGCCAACCGATTCAAGCTATCGTAAGAATAGAACTCATCCAGCGTGCTTCCAACACAATTCTGCTTCCAAATGCGGCTGGAATTGCGGTCGTAGCCGTATTTGTACCGGTCCCGGTCGGCCGGGGAGCCGCCGTAGTATTTCCATCTTTGGTCGATGATCCGGTCGAAACGGTCGAAGCCGTCGAACTGGCCGCTCGTTCCACCCCAAAGGTCGAGCATGACATCGGGCTGCGTGTAATCGATGCGGATGACGGCATCCGCACCGAGGTAGGTGTAGGCTGCGAGAGACGTTGCGCCATCCTTGATCGCGGCCACGCGGTTCAGGTAATCCTCCAGCGAGCCGCCCGAACCATAGTTGAAGTCAATCGCCCGCCCGTTGGGATACGTCAGGCCTGTCGGCCGGATCTGGTTGCTGGATGAAGCCCCCGTCGCGTAGCCGTACTGCACCTTGGGGCTGGTGGAGGTGTTCACCGCGCCGCCGTGGGCCTGGTACTCCTTGATCAACTGGCTGAAGGTGTTGTATTCCAGCTTCACCTGGTTGAGCACGGTCCCGCTCCCCTGGCTGGCGCTGTCGGTGCTGGTGATGGTCGCCATCATGCCCCGGACCTCGTAGGTCCGGAAGATCTGCAGGACCGCGTTGTCCGTGTCGCTTCCCACGGTAGTCACACAAACATTTGTCTGCCGACCCAGGGTATCGTACTAGAACGTGCGGATCGTTCCCCGCTGGTCGGTTCGTGTCCGTGCCTGCCCCAAGCGGTTGTAGGTGATAGCGACGCGGTCGGAACTTCCCGTTGAATCGGGATAGGCGATGTAACGCAGCAGGTCGTTGCGGGCGACCTCTGACTCGCTCAAGGTCGTGCCGTAGGTGTAAGTTGTGGCCTGGTCGCCGGTTGTGCTATTGATGGCCGTCAGCGTGGCGATCTGGTTGTCCAGGGTGTAGCTGAACTGCGTGGTCCTTGCGTCGCCCGTGCCGTACGCCTCGACAATCTGGGCCTTTCGCCCCGCATCATCGAAGGTCGTGCGAAGCTCAATCGCCTTGGGATCAACGACGCTGTACGTCCGGCCCGCGTCGTCGAAGGTGATGGTGGTGACGAGAATGTCGTCGCTTCGCGTGGGTGTCGTGCTGGGCCGACTGAAGCTGGAGATAGCCCCGTAATTGGCGTTGCTGATGGAGCGGTTGGTCCCGTCGAACCAACCGGCCGAGTAAGAGACACGGGCCTTGGGTTGAGTCCCGGCCGTGAGCGCACCCGTTCCCGTCGCATCGTTCAGCCGCTGGTAGCCGGCCGTCGAGATGACGTTGCCGGCCTCGTCGAACGTGTTCTCGGTCTGCTCAACGATGGTGTCGTCATCCAGGCTGTTGGCAGTGCTCCAGTTGTTGGTCGTATTGAAGCCCGCATACGTTGCCGTCACCCAGCCCACGCCGTTGAAGACCGTCTTGCGAAAGACCAGGCCGTCACCGGCGGCAATCTGCTTGATCAGGTTTCCGGCCGCGTCGTACCAGTTGTTCTCGGTGAGCGCGTTGCCGGGCTCGCCGCTGCTGGGATTCACCGCGTAGGTGATCCGCTGGTACACGCGGCCCCGATCATCGTACAGGATGTCATCGCGGCCGATGAGATAGCCGGAACTGTTGGTGTTCCTCCGATCCGTTCGCGTGGTCCGACCGACGTTGTCGTAGGTGTACTCCACGTACACATCAATTTCCCCATCCTCGCTTATCCGCCGATCCCTCCAGTCATAACCATACACCGTGACACGGGTGTCGCTGTCGGAGGCGAACTGCGTGACTTGCGTCAGGTTGCCATCGCCGCCGTCATCGCCGCCGTCGTAAACATTGGCCGACACCTTCACCATGTTGTTGGGCGAACCCGACCCGGCCGGGTTGATGTCCGTGGCCCCGGTATCGTTGGTGCCGATCCAGCTTTCCAGAATCTGGTTGCGGTCCCCGTAGACCACCCGCGCGATTGTCCCGGCCGGGCTGCTGCTCGTCCCGCCGGGCGAGACCGTCTTGATCCGTCGCTGGAGAGTGTCGTAATCGTAGGTAGTCTGGGCAAAGTTGGTACCCTCATCGCCCTCGCCGGAAGAGGGAATGGTGTGGTACACCCGCTGGGAAAGCAGGCGGTTGCACAGCGAATACTGGGAACTTGACCAACTCTTCCAGTCGCCCTGGGCGAAGGTGTCACTGGCCGAGAGAACACCGCTGCC
>JBEKVL010000158.1:0-16271 GCA_049514055.1 Tepidisphaeraceae bacterium
GGGGTCGATGCGCAGCTTGTCCGGATTGAGCAGTTCCGGCTCGGCCGGCGGTACGGGGATTTGCAGCGGAGCTGTTTCCAGTGTCATGCGCCCCTCCGTATCTGCGCCACGCGTTCGCGCAGGGCCGAGACATTGCGGGCGGTGGCGATGGCGGTCTGCTCCGTAATACGCCCGCTGACCAGGAGCCGGGCCAGATCCTGTTCGAGCGTCTGCATCCCGAAACTGCGCCCTGTTTCCATGCTGGAGTAAATCTGGTTGCTCTTGCCCAGCGCGATCAGGTTGGCGACGGCGGGAGTATTGATCAGCACCTCGGCGGTAGCTATACGCCCCTTCTTGCCATCCCGGCCTACCGAAGGCAGCAGTTGTTGGCTGACGATTGCGCGTAGCACCAGGCTAAGCTGCCGGCGGATCCCATCCTGTTCATCGGCGGGAAAGACCCCCACCAGACGTTCGATCGTGCCGACGCAGTCGCCGGCATGGACCGTGGTGTAGACCAGGTGCCCGGTCTCAGCCGCGGCGATGGCCGTGCGGATAGTCCTCAGCTCCCTGATTTCACCGACCAGAATCACGTCCGGATCCTGCCGCAGGCTCGCAATCAGCGCCTCGTTGAAGTCGGGAACATCGGTGTACAACTCGCGCTGGTTGACCTGCGCCAGCCGCGGCGTATGCAGGTATTCCACCGGATCTTCGATCGTGATGATGTGACAGTGCCGCTCGCGATTGATCTTGTCGATGAGGGTGGCCAGCGTGGTGCTCTTGCCCGTGCCGGTGGCTCCGGACATCACCACCAGGCCGTCGGGCAGGTCTGCCAGGCGATACAGATCGTCCGGCAGCCCCAGTTCGGAGAGTTTGCGAAACCGGTCTTCCAATCGCCGCAGCACGATCGCCCGCAGCCCCTGGCGGAGAAAGACGTTGAAGCGGAAGCGGGCTCCGCCTGGCGAGGAGCAGGCGCCGTCGGCGGAGCCTCGCTCCCCAAGGGACCGCCGTTGGCCGGAGTTCATCAGGACGTCGGACATCGCATCCAGTTCGCCGCTGGTCAGCGGGCCGTGGTCGGGAATCGGCCCCAACTCGCCATGCACGCGAACCTGTGGCTCGCGACCAGGGGCGAGGTGCAGGTCGCTTCCGCCAAGACGCTCGCACTCGTCCAGCAGGCGCGCCAGGGCCTGGCCCGGCATCTTGGCGGGTGTTTCGGCGGGGATGGACGTGACAACCTTCATTGCTTTGCGGCCTCATCAATACAACAACCACAGTTCCAGCAATCGCGTCTCCCCGTCGTCTTCGGGGTTGTAGACCAGGTTCATCGACAGCGGCACCACGGTCGGCGCCTCCAGCAGCACCTCTTTGAGGGCCCGCTCAAAGCGCGGGGTCACGTCGCTGAAGACGCAGTGCCACACACGCGGCACCCGCTGCCTGCCGCCCAACTCGAGGTTCGATTTGGGGAACAGTGCTTCCACCAGGGCCAGCGGCGCCCGCACGTTCCCCTTGCCGTCGGTGGCCGACTCGCTGACGCGCGGATTGATCTTGTTGCGGGCGAAGATCGACTCGACCCGCTCGATCACCCGTGCCGCTTCCGTCTGATCCTCGGTCAGGTTGACGTTGGGCACGATGGAACTGCGCGACACGGCCTCGATCTGCGACTCCAGCTCGTTGATCCGCGTCTCTGCGGACGCGATGCGGGTTTCCCGTTCGGCAATGTCCCGCTTGATGTCCGCCAGCTTTTTCCTGGCCTCCGCCAGGGTTGCGGAGGGCGCGGGGGGCGCGAGCGGGACGGTGGCCGCCTGGGCTCGTTTCTGTTGCTTGCCCAACTCCTCCGTGAGCCCGCCGACAATCATGAAAACGTAGACCCCGGCCATCAGCACCGCTGGCGAGAAGGCCAGTATCCACTTTTCTCTCGTCGAAACCCGGTAATTCATCTTCATTGGACGGACCCCCCTGGCGGCGGAGTTCGCGGAGCCACGCTCGGGCCACGACCGTTGCCGGACGCCATGGTCGACTGCCGCAGCCGCGGCAGCGGTTCCTGCCTGGATTGCTCGTAAAGCACGAGGGGCGTGAGAACCAGGTTGAAGTCGTAGGCGATCCCATCGCTCCGCAGCCGTTTCTGGGCCGCCCCGACCTGCCACCCCGCCTTGGCCAGGCGCGTGTTCAACGCAGTGGCGAATCCGTCGGCCGTGCCCGACTGCCTGCACAGTCCGCTCAGGCGAAGCTCCCCGCCGACGCCCTGCTGCCGCACATCCTTGATGACGATTTCAGTGGGGTTCTCTGCACGCTCGAGATCGGCCAGGGCCGACATCAACTCGGCCAGCGCGAAGCGGTGCAGTCCCCGGAGCTCGCCCAGTCGCTTCTGCCGTGTCGTCACCTCGCTTGCCAGCTTCTCGACGCGCTCCAGTTCGGCCGTCAACTGGGCGTCTTTTGTACCCAAGTCGGCCAATTTTGGACGAAGTTTGTCAGCTTCCGCGTTCGCCGCCGCTTCGTCCTGCCTGCTGGTGTCCCTGGGCGCCGACTCCGCCCGCGTCTTCTCCAGTTGCTCGGCCCTGTTCCGGGCTCCGGCAGTCTCAAGAGTAATCAACAACCCATGCCCGATGCAGGCGGCCAGGATTATCGCGGCGGCCACGCCCCCGACGGAGATGAACTTCTGGTTCGGAGAGGCGTTCGAGGGCGCCAGAACCAGCGGAATACGCACCTTCTTGGCAGTCAACTCCTCAACCCAGGCCGCCAGCCAGTCGATCGGCACGGCGTCGGCCGGAAATACCACCCTGCGCGGGTGAACCGGCAATCCATCAGCGGTGAAGATGGTAATCGTGCCAGGATCGCCGTGTCCGCCAGGTGGAACCCGCACCGCCGGCGCTGGTCCCATCCAGGCGATTTCACCATCGACCGGGATATCCGCGGAAAACTCCTCCGAAGCAGGGTTCGCGCGGATCAGCCTTGTCTCGACGCTGCCGTCGCGTTTGCCATGGAGGCTGACGTTGATCTGGTCCCACACCTCAATCCGTCGCCATTCGTGCGGTTCGTCGGAAGTCACGCCCGCGCCCCAGCGCCCTCGAGGCAGGCCCCCGGGATGCGCGATGCCAATCAGTTTGGCGCCGCTTCGCCGCACCACCTCGTCCAGCTTGTTGCGAAGCGATGCGGGCAGTTGCGCGATCCAGTAACGGCGCAGCTCGGCCACCGCATCGACCTTGTCGTGGGGAACGCCGGCTATCGCGGAGTCGCTTGCCGGCACGCCGGTCAGCGGCTCGGCCTCATAACTCAGCGTGCTGGCCAGTTGCTCCGCCTCCAGACCCTCGACGGCCCCCGTGGGCATGTCGAGCAACTGCAAACTGGCGCCTTCCCACAGGATCCACACCTGCTTGCCGACATTTGAGTTTACCACGAGCGACGCTTCGAGCTGAATTGCCACGTCCTGCGTGTCGTTGAATGACTGGTGGTGTTGCCCCAGCACCGGGAAACCGGGCGCTGGCCCGAAGTCCACTCGATCGGTTCGGTGAAGACCAAGAAAGACGATGGTGTGCGTGGGGCGTCTGGCCATAACTCTCTCAACCGTTCCGAAGATTCGCGTTTGTCGGTGCCATCGTTCGTCGCGCAGGTCCGCGAGGACCGTAGCCACAGGACTCCCGAGATTGAACAGGAGAGCCGATCGCCGGAACCCGACAAGATTGAACTATATAGTTCCTATAGGAAAAGTCAATAACAAGATGGCGATGAGTGCGTTTCGCCTCGGCCCAGCTCATGGACAGAGACACTCTATGCCCGAAAATGCCCCTCAATGACGCTCATTCTGATTCATTTGTCTAGGTTATCAGGCGCGGAAAGCCCATTTTGGTTGTTGACATCGGGTGGGGACAGTGTAAACTCCCCACATAATAATATTATTCCTATAGGACATGTATGAGTTTATTGTCAAGAACCCTTGAAGGAAGGTTTCGCCATGGGCGCACTGGATACAGGATCGGAAGGTTGGTCATCGCATTCACCGGATGCGGTGCTGGCGAAGAACCTCGTCGTGGCCCGGTCCAGCGCGAGGCTGACCCAACAGGAACTGGCGGTCAAGTCGCGCGTCTCTCGGGCGACGATCGCACAACTGGAGACCGGCACGAGCGACCCTCGCCTGTCTACAGTGTCGCTGCTGGCCGCGGCACTGGGGCTTGAGGTGTTTGAGTTGCTGAGGGATGGACGGGACGCCGAGAAGGAAGACCAAGGCAGTCGTGAAGATGACATACGGGTTCGTTCCTCCGCCGACGGGGGCGGCTCGCCTCGTAAGCCGCCCCCGTCTTCTTCCTCTGTTGTTTCGCCGGTTCGACGGACACTGGCCGCTTCTGGTTATTGGGCAGGGTGATGTCATGGATGGTGGATTGGAAAGACAACTCCCCGAGGAACCGGCCGGCGGTCGCAGGTCCGAGGTGGCACGAGCGCCGGGCAACACTTGGAGCCAGCACTACCACGCGGGCTACGACCAGGGCTACCGCCAGGCCGTGACGGACCTGCTCTCGGCGCTGGTGAAGGTGACGGAGGACTATCTCGGTGAGCAGCGGTGCCGCCGGCGGAGCTGCGCAAGGTGATCTACTCGTATGAGTATTTCCTGGAGCGACGGATATTGAAGATGTCTCCCGATGATGCGTTCTTTGTTCAGGGCGGCCTGGGCATTTGATTGGTTGTTTTAGCTATATTTGAAAGGATCGGACCATGTTTGGATTGAAGTCAATTCGAGTGATGGCGTTGGGCATCGGGCTGGCGGTGGCCGGCTGGGCCGGTGCGGCGCGGGCGGATGCCACGCTGCTCAACGTCTCCTATGACCCGACCCGCGAGTTGTATGTGGACATCAACGCGAAGTTCATCGAGCAGTGGAAGACCAAGACCGGCGAGACGCTGACGATCCAGCAGTCGCACGGCGGGTCGAGCAAGCAGGCGCGGGCGGTCATCGATGGGCTGGAGGCCGATGTGGTGACGCTGGCGCTGGCGTATGACATCGACGCTGTGGCGGAAAAGGCCGGCCTGCTGGGCGCTGAGTGGCAGAAGAAGCTGGCCAGCAATGCCTCGCCCTACACGTCAACGATTGTGTTCCTGGTCCGCAAGGGCAACCCCAAAGGGATCAAGGACTGGGGCGACCTGGTCAAGCCGGGCGTGTCGGTCATCACGCCCAACCCCAAGACCTCGGGCGGGGCAAGGTGGAATTATCTGGCCGCGTGGGGTTGGTCGCTGAAGCAGCCCGGCGGCAGTGAGGCGACGGCCCAGGCATTTGTCGCGGATCTGTTCAAGCATGTGCCGGTGCTCGACTCGGGCGCTCGCGGTTCGACGACAACCTTCGTACAGCGCGGGCTGGGCGATGTGCTGCTGGCGTGGGAGAACGAGGCGTACCTGTCTTTGAAAGAGTTCGGGGCCGACAAGTTCGAGATCGTGACGCCGTCGATCAGTATCCTGGCCGAACCGCCGGTGGCGGTGGTGGACAAGGTTGTGGACAAAAAAGGCACGCGCAAGCAGGCCGAAGCGTATCTCCAGTTCCTTTACACCCCCGAGGGCCAGGAGATTGCGGCCAAGAACTTCTACCGGCCGCGTTTGCCCGAGGTGGCGCAGAAATACGCCAGCCAGTTCACCAAGGTGGAACTGTTCACGATTGACGATGTCTTCGGCGGCTGGAAGAAAGCCCAGGAGAAGCACTTCAACGACAAGGGCGTCTTCGACCAGATCTACAAGCCGGGGAAGAAGTAGTCTCCTTTCGGTCTGGGCCGGCCGGTCATCCGGAGGGAGTGGCCGGTCGGCCTGTGCGAATAACGTGTGGTGGTCAGGGAAGACGACGGGATCTCGGCCTGTGTCGGGTGCAGGCCGGGGTCCGTGTCGCTTACCGCGGCGGAGATGGAAGATGGCGATCGTTCTGAAACAGCGCAATGTCCTGCCGGGATTCGGCGTGACGATGGGGTACACCCTCGTGTACCTAAGTCTGATCGTGCTGATTCCGCTGGCGGCATTGGTCGTCCGGACGACGGACCTTTCATGGGCGCAGTTCTGGGAGACGATCAGCGACGAACGGGCCGTCGCCTCGTACAAGCTGACGTTCGGCGCCTCGTTGATCGGCGGAGCGATCAACGCCGTGTTCGGATTTGTCGTGGCCTGGACGCTGGTGCGATACCGCTTTCCCGGCCGCAAGATCATCGATGCTTTGGTGGACCTGCCGTTTGCCCTGCCGACGGCCGTCTCCGGGATCGCCCTGACGGCCATCTATGCCCCCAACGGCTGGATCGGGCAGTATCTGGCCCGGTTTGGCATTGCCGCTGCGTACACGCGAACGGGAGTCGTCATCGCCCTGACATTCATCGGGTTGCCATTCGTGGTGCGGACGCTGCAACCGGCACTTGAAGACCTGGACGCCGAACTGGAAGAAGCGGCCTGGAGCCTCGGTGCCACGCCGCTGCAGATCTTCTGGCGGGTGATCTTCCCGCTGATATTTCCGGCGCTGATCACGGGCTTTGCGCTCTCATTCGCCCGGGCCGTGGGCGAATACGGCTCGGTCGTCTTCATCGCCGGCAACATGCCGATGGAAACGGAGATCACGGCCCTGCTGATCATCCAGAAACTCGAGCAATACCAGTATGCCGAAGCGACCGCGATCGCCGTGGTCATGCTGGTGGTGTCGTTTGTCATGCTGCTACTCATCAATCTGCTGCAATGGTGGGCCAGCCGGCGCAGCCGGAAGGGAGCGTGATTTGTCATGGCAGGAGCGATTGGCATTCCCTACGGCATCGGTTATAGAACGCGGGTTGGCCATGGGTCGGCATGGGTGAAGTGGGCCAGCATCGCCATCAGCGTGGGCTTCGTCGGCCTGTTCCTGGTGGTGCCGCTGGCTGCAGTGTTCACCGAAGCCCTGCGGAAAGGGCTCAAGGCGTACTTCGCCGCCTTCAACGAGCCCGACGCCCTATCCGCCATCAAGTTGACGTTCCTCACGGCCGCGATTGCCGTGCCGCTGAACCTGGTCTTCGGACTGACCGCATCGTGGGCCATCGCCAAGTTCGAGTTCGTCGGCAAGAGCATTTTGACCACGATCATCGACCTGCCGTTCGCGGTGTCGCCGGTGATCTCGGGCTTGATCTATGTGCTGCTCTTCGGCTTGCAGGGACTGATGGGCCACTGGCTGCGCGACCACAACATCCAGATCATATTCGCGGCGCCGGGGATCGTGCTGGCGACGGTCTTCGTGACGTTCCCGTTTGTGGCCCGCGAGCTGATCCCGCTCATGCAGGAGCAGGGAAACGACGAGGAACAGGCCGCGCTGTCGCTGGGGGCCGGCGGGTTTACAACCTTCTGGCGGGTGACGCTGCCAAATGTGAAGTGGGCCCTGATCTATGGCGTGATCCTCTGCAACGCCCGGGCCATGGGCGAGTTCGGCGCCGTGTCGGTGGTGAGCGGGCACGTTCGCGGCAAGACCAACACGCTGCCGCTGCATGTGGAGATTCTCTACAACGAATACAACTTCGAGGCGGCGTTCGCGGTGGCCTCGCTGCTGGCGCTGCTGGGGCTGGTGACGCTGGTGCTCAAGACGACCGTGGAATGGAAGACCCGGCAGGATCGGGCCGAAGCGGTGGAGTTGAAGGGAGCGGACAAGTGAGCATCGAGACGACGAACATCAGCAATGATCTTGGCAAGACCAGTATGCTGCCGCTGCACCTGGAGGTTCTCAACAATCTCCGTGCCTCCGTGTCTCCGTGGTTGTCTTGGTTGTCGGTACGTCGAACCCGCGCCGGGGCATCGCCGCGCCTAGATGTAGTACATCTCCTGCGCACTCGCCAGCTTCGCCACCTGCTCCATCAGTTCTTCCAGTGTCATCGCGTCCAGCACCCGGTCGGTGGCCTCGGTCAGCCGCTCGTTCAGCAAGTGTACGGCCACCTCGCCCGGCGAGGTTTCCGCCCGGGCGGCCGGCTCCTTGACCGTGAGCCGCCCTTCCAGCCGCCGGATGATTTCGCCGACACTGATCTCCCGCGGCGAACGCGACAGCCGATACCCGCCGCCGCTGCCGACCTTACTTTCAAGGAAGTCGCCCCGTCGCAATGCCAGCAGGATCGATTCCAAGAACTTGGTCGGCAGGTTCTCATCCTCCGCGAGATCCTTGGACTGTACATAGCTGCGCGGCCACAGCCGCGCCAACTGCACCACCGCCCGCAATCCGTATTCGGTTCGTTTTGATAGCCGCAAACCAGATCTCCAGATAAATCCTATGGAAATAGTATATAAATCGGATAAAATGTCAAGTTTGAGTAAGCGAACTGTTAAACGAATGGTGTTGCTGCTGTCGCTGGTGCTCAAGGCGACGACGGCGTGGATGACGCGGCAGGACCGGGTCGAAGCGATGGAGTGAAGGGAGCGGACAAGTGAGCATTGAGACGGCGAACATCACCAAAGTCTTCGGCAAATTTACCGCGCTGAGCGATGTCAGCCTGAAGGTCAACGATGGCGAACTGGTCGCCCTGCTCGGACCCAGCGGCTCGGGTAAGACGACGCTGCTGCGGATCATCGCGGGCCTGGAAACGCCGGATTTCGGCCGCGTGCAGTTTGACGGGCGCGATGTTGCCAGCGATTCGGTCGGCCGGCGTCGCGTGGGATTTGTCTTCCAACACTATGCGATCTTCCGCCACATGACCGTGCGGCAGAACATCGCCTTTGGTCTGGAAGTCCGGCGCTGGCGCACGCGTCCGAGCAAAGCCGTCATTCGCGAGAAGGTCAGCGAACTCTTGCGGCTGATCCAGCTTGAAGGCATGGAGAATCGCTATCCCTCGCAACTTTCCGGCGGCCAGCGGCAGCGCGTGGCTTTGGCAAGGGCACTGGCCATCGAGCCGCGCGTCCTGCTGCTGGATGAGCCTTTCGGGGCGCTGGATGCCCGCGTCCGCCAGGATCTGCGCACCTGGCTGCGACGACTGCACGATGAGATTCATGTCACCAGCGTGTTTGTGACCCACGACCAGGAAGAAGCGATGGAAGTGGCCGACCGCATCGTAGTCATGCACCAGGGGAAGATCGAGCAGGTGGGAACGCCGGAAGAAGTGTTCCACAAACCGGCCAACGAGTTCGTGATGAGCTTCCTGGGAAGCGTGAATCTGTTCCACGGGCGCATCGAACATGGCAAGGCGGTCTTCGGGCCGCTGGTGTTGGATCACGCGGGCAACGGCAATGGAAACGGCAAGGCCGCCCGGATGCTGGTTCGGCCGCACGATCTGGATATCAGCCCGCGTGCCCTCGGCCTGGCGTCGATCCCAGCGAAGGTGGTTCGGGTGCAACTGGCCGGGGCTACGGTGAAGGTGGAACTGCAAGGTGGCGACGGGCGGACGATCAACGCGGAATTGCCGCACGAGCGCTTCCGCGCGGCCGCGGTGGCGGTCAACGAAACAGTCTACATTACGCCAAAGAACACGCATGTGTTCGTGGACGATTATTCAATCTAACTCGAAAGGAAACCATGAGCGAAAGCACGAGACAACCAGGACTTGGAACCCTGTCCCTCCACGCGGGGCAGACGCCCGACCCGACGACCGGAGCGCGGGCCGTGCCGATCTACAGCACGACCAGTTATGTCTTCAACGACACCGATCACGCCGCCAATCTGTTTGCCCTCAAGGAATTCGGCAACATCTACACGCGGCTGATGAACCCGACGACGGACGTGCTGGAAAAGCGCCTGGCCGCCCTCGACGGCGGGGCCGCCGCGCTGGCATTCGCATCCGGCCAGGCCGCCATCACTGCGGCCTTGCTGACGATCGTCCACAGCGGCCAGAACTTCATCGCCTCCACCAGCCTCTACGGTGGAACCTGGACACTCTTCACGCAGACACTGAGCAAACTCGGGATCGAAGTGCGCTTCTTCGATCCATCCAAGCCGGAAGCGATCGCCAAGCTCGTCGATAAGAACACCCGCGCGGTCTATCTCGAAAGCGTCGGTAATCCCAAGAACGACGTGCCCGACTACCGCAAGATCGCCGATGAGGCCCACAAGCACGGCCTGCCGGTGCTGATCGACAACACCGTCACCACGCCGATTCTGCTCCGGCCGATCGAACACGGCATCGACATCGTCATCTACTCCACCACCAAGTTCATCGGCGGGCATGGCGTCCACATCGGCGGCGCCATCGTGGACAGCGGCAAGTTCCCCTGGGCCGACAACCCGGCCAAGTGGCCTGAGTTCACCGCACCATCCCCGTCCTATCACGGGATCGTCTTCACCGATCCGCACCCACTGGCTCCGCGACACCGGCGGCTGCCAAAGCCCGTTCGCCGCGTTCCTCACGTTGCTGGGAATTGAGACGCTCCACCTGCGTATGGCTCGCCACAGCGAAAACGCCCTGGCCGTCGCCAAGTGGCTCGAGAAACATCCGGCCGTGGTGTGGGTCAACTACCCCGGCCTGCCCAGCCACAAGGATCACGCCCGCGCCCGGCAATATCTCCCCAACGGCACCGGAGCCATTCTCGGCTTCGGAATCAAGGGCGGCCGCGACGCCGGCGTGAAGTTCATCAACAGCGTGAAGTTGGCCAGCCACCTCGCCAACGTCGGCGACGCCAAAACCCTGGTGATCCACCCAGCCAGCACCACACATTCGCAGCTGACCCCGCAGGAGCAGGCCGAGACTGGTGTGACACCGGAGTACATCCGCCTCTCCATTGGCATCGAGGATATCCAGGACGTCATCGCCGATCTCGAGCAGGCGCTGGCCAAGTCGCAGGAGTAGTCAACGTGTGTTGCTGGTAAATTCAACCGGGCCAGAAGCCAATGCGTCTGGCCCGGTTCTTTGCGCGCCTTTGGCTGGAAACCTGTTCGAAGTTCACACGCGCCTTGCGGGCGTTTCCGCCGTAAGCTGCACAAAGCGTGAACTCCGAACATGGGAAAGCAAGAAGCGGGGCCGGGTTTCCGAGAAACCCGGCCCGCGAAACAGCGACAATGGCGTGGGAATCAGAGGGAGAACTGGAACTGTCCTCGAAGGACAAGCTCAGTGTCGAAGTTGCTGTCACCGAGGTAGCCGTATTTGGTGTACGCGTTGGGCGAGCCATTGATGAGGTAGTTCACGTCCACGGTGATCTTGGCGCGGCGCCCGGCCGAGCCGTGGTCGCCGAGGTAGTAGTTCACGCCGACGGTGATCTCGTGGAACTTGTCCTCGGTGGCGCCGCTGCTGCTGGTGAACTTGCTGCCAAAATCGAGGTAGCTGTAGCGGCCGAAGATTTCCCATGCCGGATTGAAGGCATAAGCACCCTGGAGAATGAAGCCCCAGTCGGTGATGGCGTCGCTGCCCGTCGCGGCCGCATCGAAATGGGCGAGCGTTACCCCGCCGTAGAGCGAAATGCCGTTGGTGAACTTGGCCTGGGCGTCGACGTTGGCCGCGAGCAGGTTGCCATCGCCGCCCTGCGACCAGTCGCCGTCGACGCCCAGGACGAACAACGTGTCCTTGACGTTGCGGGCGGTAAAGTCGTTGTAGTCGGCCCATTTGCCGGCGGCCTTGTAGTCGAAGCGGCCGCCGACGCCAAAGTCATAGGAATGGGGTCCGAAGGTCGTGGGTGATGGATCGTTGGGGTAGTGCCCGATGTAATCGGTGTTCATGGAGTTCGGGCCGTCGTGGAGAGTCAGCACCGCGTTGATTGGGTTATTCTCCTGGCCACCGCCGTAGACAATGCCAGCGCCCTGGACCCGGTTGTAGACGCCGCCGCCGAGGTAAGCGTCGAGCAGCGAGCGCTCAGTGGCCAGCAGATTGCCGTTGGTGACGACGGCCTCGTGGTTGACCGGGTACTTGAACTGGCCGGCCAGCACGGCCCACTGGTCGGCAAAGAAGTAGGTGGTATAGGCATCGTTGAGTATCAGGTTGCCGGTATTGGTGTCGGTCTTCCACATGAAGCGGTAGGAGAGGGTCTTGCCAAAAGCGGTTCCTTCGAGCAACAACTGGGCGCGGTGGATTTCAAAGCCGTTCTCGGTCTGATCGTCCTTGCCCGCGCCGCCGCCGTTGGTGTTGTTGCGGTAGTCGGTGACGTTCCAGAACTGGAACAGGAAGCCGGGGCGGAGATAGAAGTCGCCGCTCCTGATGTAGAAGCCGTTGTCGTAGCCCGCGCCGCTGTCGCCGGCCGCGAGCATCGCGCTGCGCTTCTCGGCATCGCGCAGCACCGATTCGATGGTGGCGGCCAGTTCCTTGCTGCCGGCGGCCTGGTGCGCCTCAAGTTCCGCGACCTGGCCCTTAAGTTCATCCACCTGCTGTTGCAGTTCGGAGGTGTCGGCGTACACTGGTAATCCTGCGATGGCGACGAACGCGACCGCACGAAGCATCCACGATGAGCGATTCATTACATATCCTTTCTCAATTCCCGTGTCTGCGGGCTGCGGACAACCGTTACCCGGAACTCAGCTAAACGCATTAAATACCTATATATCCTATAGGATTTAACTGTAATTCATCGGTAAGTGTACCCCCCATTGCCAACTTTGCAATGGCAAAAGGACTGTTTTCGCGCCTGATCCGCTGGACAATGGTGCAGACTCAGGGCTGGGCCGTTGGGCGGGCAGGCCGCCTGAAGGCGGCGAGCAGTGCGGGTTGTGGTTGCGGCGGTGCAGGCACTTCGTAGCCTTCCCAGCCACCGCCCATCGCCATATAGAGCGCGACGAATCGGGTGACGACATTCACCTGGGCGACCGCGTACTGGTCCTGAAGGTCGAACAACTGGAGTGGTGTGGCGGACCCGTAACAGGCCACACCATCAGTCCACGCCCGCCGCTACGACTACGCGGAAGCCGTAGGAGTCGAGCCGGTAGCCGGGACCATCCCAGTCGCGGCTCGCCGAACGGCAGCGCGCCGGCGCGCTGCGCCAGGAACCGCCACGCAGCATCCGGAGGCTGCCTGTGTTCGGTCCCCCGGGGTCCGTGGCCGCACCCGTGTCATAGTGGCCGTAGCGATCCTGACACCATTGCCACGCGTTGCCGATCATATCACAAAGACCGAAGGCATTGGCTTTGAAACTCCCCACCGGTGAGGTGAAGGCAAAACCATCATCCCAATTGAAGAAGCTGCGGTCAGCGGGCGTGTCGGGCAGCTTCTTTTTGAGGCTTTGGTCAAAGCCGTTGGCCCAGCCTTTGCCATCATCCGGGTTGTCTCCCCACGGGTAAGCCGTCTTCGTGCCGGCCCGGCAGGCGTATTCCCACTCGGCCTCGGTCGGCAAGCGAACCGCCTTACCGCTCTTCTTCGACAGCCAGTCGCAGAAGGCATTGGCGTCGTTCCAGCTTACCTGCACCACGGGATGGTCCCCTTTCTGAGCGAAACTCGGATGACGCCACGAGCATCCGTCGATCGTCTTCACGTCGAGTGTTCCGTACCTGATTTCAAAGCCCACCGCCCAGCCTTCCTTCTCCGCGTCGGTTTTGTAGCCGCTGTTTCCTGCGAACGCGGCAAACTGATCCACCGTCACATGGGTCACTCCCATGTAGAAGGGCTTGCCGATCGTCACTTCGTGCCGGGTCTCATTATCGAACCGACCGTTCTCGTCCTCGGGGCTGCCCATCAGGAATTTCCCCGCCGGAATCTGCACCAGCTTCATCGTCGCGCCGTTGCCAAGGTCCAGGGTCAGATCCCTGGCCCCGGCGCCGCCAGCACCGGCTTGTTGTGACTGTGCCGTTGACTCGGGCGAATCAACACCGACTGCGGCTAAGAACAGGCCAAGCACGATCATCGCCATTCCGGGAGGCTTCATCATCATGTTGTGTTCTCCTGCCAGAGGAAGCGTAGCGAATTTGGCAATGCGACGGCTGTGGGGCGGAGTCGTCTCAGCCCCATCCTCCACCCGATGCCTGGTAAAGCCCCAAGAGCCAGGCGATCACGTTTGCATGCCGGGTGCATCCGTCGCAGCGCGATCCGTTGATCCAGTCGCGGCCGAGACACTCTCTGCCAGGGAGGCGGCGCTGATCGGCTTGGTCAAATGCACGCCAAAGCCGGCTTCCCGGCTCCTGCGAATGTCCTCCTCAGTCCCGTATCCGCTGAGGGCAATACCGCGGATCGCACCATCCGCGGTGCGCAGTTTCCGCATCAGGTCCAGTCCGCTCCCATCGGGCAAGCCCAGGTCGCTGATGAGCAGTTGAAATCGCTCCCTGGCCATGAGGGCCAAGGCAGACGCCGCGTCGCCAGCAGCCCGAACGTCGTGTCCCAGAGCACAAAGCACCTGCTGTACGATGTGTGCAGTATCAGCATGGTCCTCCACCAGCAGTACCCGCAACCTGCTGGCAGGAGCATCGGACGGCATGGCAGTTCCGGCAGTCTGCTCCGGGAGACTTGCTCTTTGTTCCGTGCGCTGCGGCAGTGTCGCCAGTTCCACTGTGAACGTGGATCCTTGGCCGCAACCCGGGCTCGCAGCCTGAATCGTGCCATCGTGCAGATGCACCAGGCGCTTGCAGATCGCCAGCCCCAGTCCCATGCCGCCAAAACTCCGGGTGATGGACCGGCCTCCCTGCTCAAAAGCATCAAAGATCCGATCGAGGTAAGCCGGATCGATGCCCATGCCCGTATCACTGACCTCGATGCGTAACATCCCCGGCCGCGGGTTGCAGGTGCGGATGTCGATGCGTCCGGGGCTCGGCGTGAATTTGACGGCATTCTTCATGAGGTTCCAGAGGATCTGCTCCAGACGGGCCGGGTCGCCCCATACGTGCCGGTCGGCCGCCTCCAGTTGCCGCTTGACCTGGAGTTGTTTGCCGTGAACATCGCTGTGGCAACAGAACACCATCGCGTGATCGATCATGCGGTGCATATCCACTTGCTCGCGGCGAAGTTCCAGCTTGCCATGCACGATTCGCGTCAAGTCCAGAAGTTCATCAATCAGTCGCACCTCCAGCTCGACATTGCGCCGCACGATTTCCATGTCCTGCCGCAGGTCATCGTCCAGCCGCCGATCCGTTTCCAAAAGTGACACGGCGGCCAGCACCGGGGTGAGAGGCGTACGCAGTTCATGGCTGAGCATTGCCAGGAACCGGTCTTTGGCACGGTTGGCAGTTTCCGCGGCCTCCTTCGCCTCGGCGAGACGTGCTTCGCTCTGGCGCAGCGTCTTCTCAATTTCACACCGTTTGACGATTTCTTCTTCGAGATGCAGGGCGTGGTCGCGCGCATCCTGGGCAGATGCGGCAATGCGCCCGTACCCCGCGCGCAGTGCCTGTAGCAGCACCACGCACAGTAGCGCCGTGACCGCGAAGTTGACGAGCCGTGTGATCTCCGCCGGAGCGCGGTAGCCCGCGGAACTGGTCGGCTGCACGAGAAGATAATCGCCCAGCAGTGCGGCTCCCACGAGTGCCATGACGGCCGGGCCGGATCCACCGTACCAGGCCGCCGCCAAGACGACGGGAATGAACAACGTGAACGGATGCGGATTGCCGACGAGATGTTTCAGCCCCATGCACACCGTGACCGCAGCGGCCACATACCCGGCCGCCACGCCGTACCGCAACCAGAATGGGCGGTCGTGAAACTGGGGCAGTGCGCGACTATCCATCGCCCGGGCTCCTGAAACTGAAGGTGATTGCAGCGGCAGCCACGGCGTCTGAATGATAGGTACGCCGGGATTGGAATAGCAAGGCCAGTCGCAGAGGCGTTCTGGCCGGCGTCGCCATGGCACTCCTATTTGCCGATCATGGGCAAGGAGGGATTGCTGAGGCACGGCATCCTCCGCTTTCCGCCAAGCCGATTGTCGGTTACTTGGCGGCCAGCTTACCACACCTCCTCACGCGGAGCCCCTACAAGCAGACAGGCGAAAAGCCGGATGCCAGCACGAACCAACCTCGGGGCTTCCGCGCTGTCTATATTTAGATAGTGGGGCTCATAAATCACGGAGGTGCCAGATGTATCGGTACTTCATATCCCAATTGGCCATCATGAGCTTTGCAGCCGCGTCGTTCGCCCAGAGTCAGCGGCCGACGCTGATGGTTTTGCCCTTGTCCTTCACCGGCTCGGCCGGCGAAACCTGGATTCCGCAGGACATTCAGGACTCCCTTATGGCCGAGGCCGGCCGGCAACAGGTTGCCATTCTGGTCGCCCCGCCGAACCGCCTGGCCGCGCCGCGTACGGACCAGGACGCACTCGCGGTCGGCCGGGATAACCATGCCGACCTGGTGCTGATGGGCAATTGCGATGCCCGGAATCTGGCGCTCCAGGTCAACGCGCGACTCTCAGATTTCTTGATCTCGTCGTCTCCGATGCGGTGAATTCCGCGTCGGCTTGGAATTGGAGTTGGCACTTTCTCTCTCGGCAACCGGGCATTGGCGGGGCCGAGTATCAATCAACAGG
>JBEKVL010000159.1:0-10179 GCA_049514055.1 Tepidisphaeraceae bacterium
TTCAAGTGCGCCGTTGCCGACGCCCTCGCATGACTCGGGGCCGATGTGACTCGCTACGTCTTCATCGTCTGGCTCTTTCATCCGTTACACCTCACCGGCTTTGGCCGGCGCTATCCCGAAAGTGTCATGCACCCTCCAGCGCTTGACGGCCGGCCATGTGGTGGCTTGCACACCCGTGTTTTGATATGATGCTCCGCGTGTGGTGCGTCGTCATTCCACCGAAAGCGAGGCCAGGCCATGGATCGAGTGAGATGTCCCATCGTGTTTGCTCTTGCAGTTGCTTTCGCCGCATCAGGCCCGTTGCTCGTCAAACCTGTTTTTGCGCAAGTCGCCATGCCTTACCAGACGGCCTACGTGCCGCGGACCATGGAACAGCTCCAGCAACTTGCGGCCCCCGTGGCGCTCTACCCCGACGCCATCCTTGCCCAGGTGCTGGTTGCCTGCACCTACCCCGGCGACGTCGTCGCGGCGGCGCAGTGGCTGGCCGCGGGCAATAGTCCCCAGGGGATCGACGCCCAGAACTGGGATCTCAGCGTCAAGGGTGTCGCCCGCTACCCGGGCACGCTCAACTACATGGCGAACAACGGCGACTGGATGAACAATCTCGGCGACGCCTTCGTGAACCAGCAGGGCGACGTCATGTCGGCCGTGCAGATACTCCGCGCCCAGGCCAACGCGGCAGGGAATCTCCTCAGCAACGACCGGCAGCAGGTCGTGGTGCAGGGGGACATCATTTCGATCATTCCGGCCAACCCCGAGTTCATCTACATACCCGTGTACGACCCGCGGCTCGTGTTCGAGCGGCGCTACGCCGTCGGCGTCGCCTTCACGCCGCTCGTCACGTTCGGCGTCGGCATCGAGGTGGGCGTCTGGCTCCACCACGACCTGGACTGGCACGAGCACTGCATCTACACCGGCGACTGGGCCCGGGAACGTCCGTGGTGGCATCTCGAGGGGCCCGGAGGCCATCGCTACGTCGACGTCCGGCCGGGGGTTTATGCTCACGCGCACGTGAACACCATCAGGGGCGGCGGCGTCGTCAGGGACGCGCAGCCGGGACGATGGCAGCACGACGTTCGCAGGCCGATGCCGCAGCCTGTGAGGTCCCCCATGGATCGCGCGCCCAACCTCCGTCCCGGGACCGGTTACACGGCTCATCCCGGCGGCGACGCCCCCAGAAATGTTGTTCTGCCCACACACGGCGGGACCGTCGTATCCAGGGAAAGCGAACGTGGCAGGCAGAGCCTGGAAACCGCCGGCCTCCACCCGACAGCGCATCCGGCCGCCGGCCCGACGCCACACCCCGCGGCCAGCCCCACTGTGCGGACTGAAGAGCGTGCCGCGCCCCGCGTCACCCCGCAGCCGGCGACCGTCACTCATCCCGCGGCGTCTTCGTCGTCGGCCCGGACCAGCGCCCCGGTTCGCGGGGGCGCCGTGGCCGGCTATCAGAACGCCGCGGCCGCCGCCCAGGCCGCGAACCGTGGTGCGGCCAGCCGCAGCTCATCGCCGCAGCCCAATACGCCCAAGCCTGCCGAGAGGCGCTGATCCGCCGGAACGATCCAGACGATTCTTCTCGCAAATTTGACCGGAATATCTGCTTCAGGAGACCGCTATGAACATACGCACGCTTCGCAATCATGTGTTGGCCGCCGTGACGATCATCAGTCTCATGTCCCTGGCCGGTTGTGCCGGCAAGCCGGAGAGCGAGGGCGATGTACGTCTGTCGCAGGAAAACCCCGGCATGCCCGAGCCGGGCCAGCGGATGTTCGCTTCCCCGGAGGAGGCCGCCGGCGTGCTCAAGGACGCCATGGTCGCCAGGGATCGCCGCCTGCTCATCGCCATCTTCGGCCCCGAAGGCAAGCAATACGTCCTTACGGGCGACCGCGTCGAGGAAGACACCGACATGCAGGCATTCGGGCAGCATATGTCGGAACACCTGCTGGTTGACCGTCCGAGCGCCGACAAGGCGGTGCTGCAGATCGGCAAGGAGAACTGGCCCTTTCCGATCCCCGTCGTGAAGAACGGCGAGCAGTGGTTCTTTGACACCGCGGCCGGCAAGCAGGAGCTGCTCAACCGCCGCATCGGCGAGAATGAACTCGGCGCCATCGCCGTGTGCCGGGCCCATGTGGCGGCCCAGAAGGAATATGCGAGCAAGCCCCGCAACGGCGACAGCATCAGCCAGTACGCCCAGCACTTCATGAGCACCGAAGGCAAGAAGGACGGCTTGTACTGGCCCGCGGCCGCCGGCGAGGAACTGAGTCCGATGGGACCGCTGGTTGCGGAGGCGCGCGAGGAAGGCTACATCAGGGAGCCTCGCATCCCCGGCAAGCCGCACCCATACCACGGCTACTTCTTCCATATCCTGACCGCCCAGGGCGAGGCCGCGCCCGGCGGCAAGATGAGCTACATCGTCGATGGCAGGATGACCAAGGGCTTTGCCGTGGTCGCCAGCCCGAGCTCGTGGGGTTCGTCGGGCGTGATGACCTTCATCGTCAACCAGGACGGCAAGGTCTACCAGAAGAACCTCGGTGAAAACACCCGCGAGCTGGTCAAGACGATAACGGAATACAACCCGGACAACACCTGGACGGAAGTCAAAGACTAATCGAACCCCGCACCAGGCATGGCCCAGCCAGTCTTCGAAGACATCCTGCGGGAGGCGATCGGACATCACCAGGCCGGCCGGCTTGCGCAGGCCGTCATGTGCTACCGACAGGCTCTGGACGTCAGGCCGGACAGTGCGGCGGCGCACTGCAACCTGGGCAGCGCCCTCAAGAGCCAGGGTGATGTCGATGGGGCGATTGCCTGCTTCCAGCGGGCGCTGGCGCTCGAGCCCGATGCCGCTGAAGCCCACAACAACCTGGGCAACGCCTGTCAGCAGACCGGCCGGCTGGACGAGGCCGTCGAATGCTACCAGCAAGCCATCGCCCTCAGGCCCGACTACGCCGAAGCCCACTGCAATCTGGGCGGTGCCCGCGGCGATCAGGGGCAGCACGACGAGGCGATCGCCTGCTACCGCGAAGCGCTCCGCCTCAAGCCCGAGTCCGCCCGCATCCACAGCAATCTCGTCTACGCCCTGCATTTCCATCCGGCGTCCGACCGGCACTCGCTGTACCAGGAGCATCGGCGCTGGAACGACACTCACGCCGCGCCGCTGGCGCGCTTGCACCGGCCCCACGCCAACGATCGCTCGCCGGATCGCCCCCTGCGTGTCGGCTACGTCTCGCCGGACTTCCTTGAACACCCGGTTGGCCGCTTTCTGCGGCCGCTGCTGGCCGCCCACGACCGCGATCAGTTCCGCATTTTCTGCTACGCCTCGCAGGCGCGCCATGATTCGCTGACGGATCGCCTTCGCGGCCATGCGGATGTCTGGCGCGACGTGTTGGCCCTGGGCGACGAACAGTTGGCCGCGCTGATTCGCGACGACGCCATCGATGTCCTGGTGGACGTGACGATGCACATGGCCGGCAGCCGCCTGCCGGTCTTCGCCCGCAGGCCGGCGCCGGTGCAGGTGACGTACCTGGCGTATTGCGCGACCACCGGCCTGGGCGCCATCGACTACCGCCTGAGCACCGCCGCTCTGGATCCGGCCGGATATGCGGATTGCTGCTCCGAGCAGACCATTCTCCTGCCGGATACGTACTGGTGCTACGAGCCGCACGGCGTGGCGCCGGCCGTCGGCGAGCCGCCGGCCGGGCGGCGCGGGCAGATCACGTTTGGATGCCTGAACAACTTCTGCAAGGTGACCGAGCCGGCGCTCGAGACCTGGAGCCGGCTGCTGGCGTCGGTCGGCGGTTCACGGTTGCTGTTGCACTCTCATCCCGGCGGTCACCGGCGGCGCGTGGCGGATTTTCTGGCCGCGCGCGGGATCGCGCCGTCGCGCCTGACGTTTGCGGGCTTCGTGCCGCTGTCGCAGTACATCGAACAGTACCGGGAGATCGACATCGGCCTGGATCCGTTTCCCTATGGAGGCGGAACGACAACGTGTGATGCCTTGTGGATGGGCGTGCCGGTGGTCAGCCTGGCCGGCTCAATGCCTGTCTCGCGCAGCGGACTGCATCTGTTGTCGCAGGTGGGGCTGGCGGATCTGGCGGCCGCGACGCCGCGGCAATACGTCGCGGCGGCCGCGGGACTGGCCGCCGATCTGCCGCGACTCCGGTCCTTGCGAGCGTCGCTGCGTCAGCGACTGGGGCAGTCGCCCCTGATGGATGCGCCGCGCTTCGCCCGCGGCATCGAAGCCGCTTACCGCATCATGTGGCATCGCCGGTGCGCCGACCCGGCCTGCTGAGCGCGGATATCGATGGCTCACCTCCTGGAAACCCTGGGAATCCGGATGCTGTTGCACGCCGGGGATTTCCTGGACACGGGGCACTTTGTCCCGGATTCTGGCCTGCGTGAGCCGGTGGTCAACCTTGCGCATTTCCGCCTGCTTCGCCCCGCCTCCCGGCGCGGATGCGTCAGTCATTCTCGGGTTCCAGCCCAGGCATTCCGTCCTTCGCCGGCGCGGTGCCGATGGCGATCGGCCGGTCTTCCTGGGTTCGTGACGACGCCATGGCTGCTTAAGACTGGGAGTGGTCAGACGGTTCTTCGGATAGACGACACCCGCGGTTCCCTTTCTGCCGAGTGATGACCGGTCAGAACCATTCATCCGTCTCATCAAACGGCGGAACCGCGATGTTGATGATCCGTAGTCTCCCGACCGCCCGATGTCGGCAGCCCGGCTTGATCAGAACCGCGGTCAGCGGCTTCACCGGAATCCGCTCGCCATCCAGTTCAAGATGGCCGTCCCCCTCCAGGACCAGGTAGATCTCCGTCATCCGCTTGTGGTAATGGGTGCGTGCCTCGGCCTGAATATCGACCAGATGGACCGAGGCTGTTGCGTTTTCGGGCACGGCAAACGCCCGCCTCGCCTGGCCACAGGGGCACTCGACCGGCACGATCTCGGCCAGATCCGCAACGATGTAGTTCCCCGGCATGGTCGCTCCTGTCCTCCCCCGGACGGGAATCCTGCCGCGGGCTCAGCCCAATACGGTTCACTTATGCGAATCGATGCCGCCCTGGCGGACGAAGAACCGCGATCGACGATCGCGGCTACAGCTTAAGTGAAGCGTACCGGGGCTCAGCCCGCCCCAAAGCGAACATCGCGCCGTGCTAGACGGCGCTGTACTGACTGCCTCGTCCGTCCTTCAACTTCGCCATCTTCAGTTTCCTGCCGGCGACCAGCTTACTGATCAGGTAGTTGCAGATGCCCGGCCGCCCGGCTTTTTTCCACGCCGCATTGATCTCGGCGCTGGTCATCGCCTTCGTTTTCTTCAGGAGCGACAGGATGAGCTCCTCGCCCGTCTGCTTGTACGATCCCCGCTTCCGCGGTCCCCGCTCGGTCGCCGCACCGAGCAACTCCAATCGTTTCATCGCCTCCCGCTTGCCGATGCCCCGCACCCCCGCCACTTTCGCCACCTGCTCCTTCCGTGGCCGCGAGTGGCCCAGTTCCCAGTCGTAGATCGTTTGTCCCGTGACGCCGACCAACTTTCCGTAATCCCCGGCCGAAAGCCCCAGCCTGGCCCGGTGCGTTTTCAGCCCATCGGCCCTGAACCGGACGTCGCCGAGCTTCTCCGGCACCGGCTGTTCGGCCACCCGCTTCTTCTCCTGGATCTCAAGGAAGGCGACCGTTTTCTGGAGGCCGACGACCTGCCGTTTGAGGGCGGCGATGTCCCGGCGGTACTGGGCGGTCAGGCGTCGGGTGCTCCCGGTCTGGGCCTTGATCTCATGGCGGGCAAGGCGACGGATCTGCTCGTTCAGAATGCGTGTGACATTGGGCATGTGCTTCTCCTTATCCTTAAGTTTACCTCAGCGCCGGCTTTTTGCGTAGGGGTCCAGGCATCCAATACAATTAAAATCACCGGGGCTGCCCGACCTGGTCGCGTGCGGCCCGGAGGTCAATCTGGACGTCGTCCGGGACGCCACGCCTGGCCAGGTCCATTTCATGGAGCCGCTGCATACACGGCCAGGATGTTTTCCGGCGGCACGTCGGGCTGGAACAGATGAGCCGGCCCAAGAATGTAGCCGCCGCCCGCGCCCAGCGTCTGACAGTAATCGCGCACTGTGCGGGCGATCTGCCGCGGCGTGCCGTGGGGCAGCAACTGCTGCATGTCGATGCCGCCATGAAAAGCCAGGCGGCCGCCGAATGCGTCTTTGAGCCGCCGGGGCGTCATCTCCGGCGTGGCCGGCTGTATGGGATCGAGAATATCAACGCCCAGTCCGATCAGCTCCTCGATGAACGCATGGATGGCCCCGCAACTGTGATACAGCACCCTGGCCCCCAGCCCATGGATCACCTGGACCATCTCCCGCAGGTAAGGGGCCACGAACTCGCGGAACATATTCAGCGAAATCAACGGCCCGGATTGGCTCCCCAGATCGCTGATCAACAGATAGACATCGATGCGTCCGCCGCTGACCTCGGCCGCCCGCGTGTAGTCGGCACGGTAGAAGTCGGTGAACTTGCGCGACATGAAGTGGACCCACTCGGGATGTTCCACCATGTCCATGAACCATTGTTCCCATCCGCGCACCAGCCCGGGGCGCTGCCAGACATCGGCAAAGCCATACACCAGTGCATGGGATTCGTGCCGGCGGCATGACTCGGCCAACCGCGAATAATCCAGGCGATCGGGCGTGGGAAACGGGAAGGCTTCCAACTCCGCCAGCGTCCCTGCGCTGGCCAGCGCGCCGGGCATGTCCTCGCGAAACGGCCCCCACGCTGTCTCGCGGTAGATGTAGCGCTCGCCCCAGAAGTTCTGATACTGCCGTCCGGCGATACACACTTCCGCGGGTTCGATGGCGTTCAGGTGTCGAAGGTCGATGCCCAGTTCACGCAACAGTTTCTCCTCATCGCGATGCCCGACCTGGGCAAACAGGCGGTTCATGGCCGGCCGCTCGGCCCAGAAGTCGCGCGGCGTGCGGTCGGGCTGCTGGTGGGCGATGGCCGCCAGCACGCGTTCCCTCGAAGACCAGTTGGACCGGTTACTCATAGGCCTCGATGACGCCCGGACTCCGAATCGTTGCTGAAGTTAACACCATGTTGCCGTAACTCCCGCTCAAATAGCTGTCGCACGTTTCCAGGCACAAATACCTCCTCATGCACCAGCCGTGGCGCCGCCGACAAGCGTCATTCCACGGGGGACAACGTCGCCGAACCGTGGGGCCGGCGCCCTCGTCCGCCTTCCTACGTTGCTCCCAAGCGGCCGACGAGCGCGTCGGCCCCACTACGGGAAATTGTCCTGTGGCACAGCTTGCCACATCGTTGTATTCTGCCAGTCCATGCCATACGAACTCAGCATCATCGGGGCCGGAAACATGGCCGAGGCGATCGTCCGCGGGCTTTTTACGGCCAAGCGGCTTTCGCCGCAACAGGTGATGGCGGCCGATGTTTCGCCGGCGCGGCGGGAGTTGTTCGGTTCGCTGGGGATTCGCGCTGTTGAGCGGGCCGTCGACGCGGCCGGTGACGCGGCGACGGTGCTGCTGTCGGTCAAGCCGCAGCAGATGGCCGATGTGCTGGCGGCGCTGGGGCCGGTGGTGCGGCCGGAGACTCTGCTGATATCCATAGCGGCCGGCAAGGCGACGGGGTTCATCGAGAAGCACCTTGGCGGGCAGGCCCGACGTGTCGTGCGGGCCATGCCCAACACGCCGATGTTGATCGGCGAGGGGATGGTCGGCATCTGCCGCGGGGCGCATGCGACCGACGTGGACATGGCGACGGCGCGGCGGATGTTCGAGGCGTCGGCCGCCGTTATCGAGGTGGCGGAGGAGTTGATCGACGGGGTGACGGCGATATCGGGTTCGGGGCCGGCGTATTTCTATTTCCTCGTGGAGCAACTCGTGCAGGCCGGCGTGGAGATGGGTTTTACCGAGCAGCAGGCGCATCTGCTGGCGACCAGGACGGCGCTGGGCGCTGCGAAGTTGCTGCTGGCGTCGCCCGATTCGCCGAAGGAACTGCGGCGCAAGGTGACGAGTCCCGGCGGCACGACGCAGGCGGCGATGGAGGTGATGGAGTCGCGCGGCGTGCCTGAAGCACTTCGGGCGGCGTTCCATCGCGCGGCGCAGAGAGGGAAGGAACTGGCGGCGGGGTGAGTTCGCGACGTCACTTCAACGCCGCCTCGATGGCCTCGATCGCCTTGGCATCATCCGGTTTCACGGCCGGCTCGAAGCGATTGACGATCCGGCCATCCTTGCCGATGAGAAACTTGGTGAAGTTCCACTTGATGTCGCCGCCGAACTTCCCGCCCTTGTCCGTCAGCCATTGATAGAGCGGCGCGATTCCTTCGCCCTTGACCACGATCTTGGAGAACATGTCGAAGGTGACATTGTACTTGGACGTGCAGAACTCCTTGATCTCGGCGTTGGAGCCCGGCTCCTGCTGGCGGAACTCGTTGGCCGGGAAGCCGAGCACGACAAGGCCCTTGTCCTTGTACTTGTCGAAGACTTCCTGAAGCTGCTTGTACTGCGGCGTATACCCGCACTTGCTGGCCACGTTCACGACCAGCACGACCTTGCCCTTGTACCTGGACAGATCGACGTCCTTGCCGTCGATGTCTTTGACGGTGAAACCGTGAAGCGTCGGGGCGGCCGTGGCGGCGTCCTGGGCGATGGCGGAACAGGCGAACGACAGCAGCGAAGCAACTGCGGCGATGGTGAGTATGGTCTGCATGGGGACTCCTTCTCAATAAAATGTTGAATCCCCAAACAGTAGGCAGCAACAGGAACAAAGGCGAGAAGGACGGTCAAGGTTGATTGTGGTGGGATATCCCACTATACTGATTCCATGGCAATCAGGATTTCCTCGCGTACGACGACGAAGGCGATGACGACCGTCATTGACGATTACGATGTGGCCGCCGATGCCAAGAAGCGAATCAGCCTCCGCAACGCCAAGACCAAGTATTTCCATGTGAGAGCTTTTGCCAACGGCTGTTATCTGCTGGAACCACGAGTGCTGGTTCCGCCACGGGAAATATCGGCCCGATCCCTGAAGATGATGGAGGAATCCGTCGCCAACTTGAAGAAGGGCGCGGCCTCCGCCCCCGTTGATCTGTCCGAATTTCTGCAAGGCTGACGAGGTGCCCATGGCCTTCAGAATACGCATGGGGATTCCCGAGATGGTAGCCTTTTGGAATGATCTGGTTGCCCGGCAACGGCAGGGCAAGTTGACCAGGTCAGATGCCAGGTTCTTCAAGAAGCTCGTCAAGACACTGGCGTACCTGCAGGAGAACCCTCGCCACAACAGCCTTGCCTCACACGAAATCGATGCCCTGAGCCGCAAGTTCGGCATCAAGGTCTTTGAATCGTACCTTGAAAACCGCATACCGGCCGCCGGCCGGGTCTTCTGGGCCTACGGTCCAGAGAAGGGCGACATTACCATTCTGGCCATCGAGCCGCACCAGGAAGATCAGAAGCGTGGGGCGTATGAACGGATCAGGTTGTCCGCGCTGCCGGAGTGACCGCATCGGTCAGTACGTGTTTCAGATTCCGCGTCCATTGATCCTGATTGATCTCGGCCGAGATGGCTTGATTCACAATCAGCCAATCGTCGATCTCATCAGCCAAGCAATATCGCCTGAAGAGGTTGCAGAGGCTGTAATAGGCGTATGTGATTTCTTCGGGAAACTTAAGATCGGAATCCTGAATCGCGGCAATTGGTTCCAGATAGCGTCTTTGGACGTTCGCCAAGTCCCTTCCACCCCTGGCTGACGCGAGAGCATCATCTGGAAGGGAAACATCCACTTCTTGGTGTGTGCCGACCACAGAATCGACGTAGTGGATTCGTTTCTGCAGCTTCAGGTACGCGTGCCACTTCTGAAGAGCCTGCTTACACAGTTGAATATGCACGAGCCGTTTCTGTGCGGCACTCAGACATTGGAATTGGCGTGCAAGGTCTTTCATCTGTGCCCAGTCACCTTGACCATCCTCACCGGTGCCGACCATTCTTCCATCTATGTTGAAAGTCCTCTGGCCAGCCTTTTCTTGACCTCTTCATGCGGAATACCATACCCTTTGTGGACGGAGTCCATCGCTTTGCGGACCTTCTCGGCGACGTAAAGCTCCGACTGCACATCCTCGAAGGAACAATCATCGGGCATCCGCCGGATGAGCTGCTGTATCTGTTTCTTGGCGGTCACGGTG
>JBEKVL010000160.1:0-10171 GCA_049514055.1 Tepidisphaeraceae bacterium
CCGCCATAGGCCATCGCGGCGGAGAGCCGCGATCGACAGGGCACCACCGGGTTAATGTCAAAATGGGTAAAGCATCCTGCGATATCGGGCCGATACAAAATAAAAGGCTCTCGCGTCTACGCACCAGAATTGGGACGCATGGCGGGAGTGGACAGGAGACGCAGACATGCTGGCATTGGCTCAATCCTACGAAGAATACGAGGCCGAGGCCTCAGACCGCCGAATCTTCAGCCGCGCACGGTCGCACGTACAGGCCAACGCGAAACGGCTGGACCATACCATTCCGGCCTGTCGCCAGCCCAGTCTCAAACTTCACGTCAAGGATGTTTCCGTGGGCGGCCTGTGCGCCCTGACCGACCAGCCGGTGGCCGAAGGCGAACAGATCGCCGTTCATTTCGATCCGCGAACCGGCCTGCCCAACTGGTCCGCTTACGGACATGTGGTCCGCTGCGAACCCAGCGCCCTGGGTTATCGGGTCGCAGTCGAATTCGACCCGCGCCCGGCGGCGTGATCGCCTCCACCAGCACAACGACTCACAAGCCCCCGACGTCCGGGGCTTCTTCATTGGACGAATGGAGGGGTCAAAGGCTCAACAGTTCAAACGCGATTACTCCCTGCAACATGGTTTCCCCGCCGGCGTAGCGCCCTTCATGCAGACGCATCTCCCACTTCGCGGGCTCGCCCATTCGCTCATCGCGCTGGCCATTACGGCGCCGCTCCATGCCGCTGAATTGAGACTCTCGTTGCCCCTGGGCCGGGTGGCATACCAGACCAACGAATCGATCGAGTTGGCCGTTGTCCGCTCCGATAAACAGCCCTTGCCGGCCGGATCGCTGCGTCTCCACCTGTCCGGCTCCGACGGATCCGCGGCCGATCTGTCCATTCCTGTCGGCGCGGTGCCGCTGGCGGGGGCGGATGCCCGCACAACCGAACACCTGCGCCTCAACGGCTGGCTGCTGCGGCCGGGTAACTACGGGATTGAGGTGACCTGCGACGGGGCAACGGCCAAAACCAATATCGAAGTGTATTCGCATCTCCGGCGCAGTACGTTCAAGATCATCGACTGGGGCTCCCGTGCCAAAGGCGCGGAGCAGACGCTCCTCGGCGAGAATTCACTCGGCATCAATCTCAACTACTGGGCCTACGGCGGATTCGATGCCGACGCCATGATCCGCGGCCATGTGGACTTCATGCGCAACTGCACCATGTCCGGCGGCCACCAGATGGACCTGCGCCAGGAGTGCGACTGGTCGGATGCCTATGTCGTCATCGGCGGCGAGGCACGAGTCGTCCGTGAAGCCTTCTCCGCCCGGCGCTATCCCAACGCCCTGGGCGTGCATTTCTACGATGAGCCGGGACTGACGTGGTGGAAGCACAAAGACACCGGCGTCATGGTCCCCTTCAACCTCCCCTCGGCTGATCGCTCCTACTCGGCCGCGTTCAATCGCCCGGCGCCGCAATACAACCAGGTCAAACCCGACGATGCGGCCGCCATCGAGGAGTGGTACTTCATGAACCGCTGGAAGGAATCGTTCCTGGACGCGGCGTGGAAATATTCGGCCTCCGGTGTGTCGCAGGTGCGTCCCGATTTGCTCTCGGTCACGCAGACGGTCTACGGTTTCTCGGCGTATGCGGATGGGTATTACTTCAACGCCGACCGCTCACTCCCGGTGATCTCCGGTCACGGCGGCTACAGCGACTGGGGTCCCCTGCTCTTCAACCCGCACTGGACCTTCGTCATGGGCCGGGCGCGGAACCTGGCCAAGCCCAACTGGTACCTGCCCTCCTGGGCGAACAACATGCCCTCCAACCAGTATCGCGCCGAGCAGTTCATGTCCTTCATGACCAACCTGCAAGGGCTGGCCAAGCCGCCGGATGCGACGATTCACAATCCATCCTCCATTCCCGCGATGGCCGATGGCATCGTCGAATCGCACAAGCTCGCCGCGCGCCTGGGCACGATCTTCACCACCATGCCCGTCACCCGCCCGCCGGTCGCCATGCTCTGGTCGCTGTCGCACAATCTCGCCGCCGAGGTGCGCGACATGCAGAACCCGGCCACCATCAACAAGTCCGCCTATGAAGGCGGCGGGCACAACCGGGACAAGACGCTGCAACTCTATCTGGCCGCACAGATGGCGCATCTGCCGATCATGCCGGTGGTCGAAGAGGACATACTCGACGGCACGGTGGCCGCCCACCACAAAGTGCTGATCCTGCCGGGGATTGACGATCTGGATGCGAAGGTGAGCGATACGCTGGAGAACTGGATCGCCGCCGGCGGAATCGTGCTGGTCAGCGATGATTCGCGTTACCACGCCCGCGGGGCACAACGCCTGGGTGCCGCCCTCAGCAGCGACGCGGCCGCTCATCTGGCGAAGCTGCACAAGGACAACAACAAGGAAGGAATCGCCCGCACCGAGAACTTCAACTACTACCTCAAGGCATCCGCGCCGGTGGCCAGGGTTCTCCGCGAACGCCTCGCCGCGTTCGGCGTGTTGCCGGCGATGGATGCCGATTCCACCAGCATTTTCACGAATCGCGAAGCCCTTGGCGACATCGAGTATCTCTTCGCGCTCAACATCACCTGGAACGAAGCCGAAGGTAAGACCAACTCGCTGAAGGCCGCGACGGGGCGACTGACAATCCCCGACGATGGCCGGCCGGTCTACGATGCAGTCCGTCCGGGCATCGCGACTGAGTTCAAGTCGGCCGGCAAGACGCTGGCGGCCGACGTACGTTTCGGCCCCGGCCAGATGCGCGCCTTCGCCCGCACGGCCCGGCCGATTGGCGGAATCCAGTTACAATCGGCTTCCGTGCAGCGCGACTACACGCTACGTGAAGCGCCCGTGCGGTTGGATTTCTCGGCCGCGCTACTGGATACGTCGCACCGCATCCTTGCCGGTTCGGTCCCGGTGTTCCTGCGTATCACCGCTCCGCTCGGGATCGTGCGCTTCGAGGGATATCGCGCGACCGATCGCGGCGTCCTGCGTTTCTCCATGCCCCTGGCGGCCAACGACCCGGCCGGAAAGTGGACCATCTCCGCCAGCGAGATGCTCGCGGACACAAAGGATACGATCACCTTCGACTACGCCCCGCCGCCGGTCTGCGGCGCCCTGGCCGGCGCTGTCGAGCGCGCGGTCTCCTTCGCCAACGAGCGCGACAATCTCTTCCGCTTCTTCCGCACCCATCAGGATCTGACGCTGATCGCGGGATCCAGCGCCTTCGACCAGCCCGCGGCCCAGCGCCTCGCCGACATCGTCAAACCCTGGGGCGTTCGCTGCCGGATCGTCGCCGCCGCTGACGCCAACAAGCCCCGCCGGATCACCGACGAAGAAGCCCGCACCTGGGTCGGCCTGGAATTCGGCCGCGTCAAACCCGCCGACGCCAGGCCCGACCGCACCGGTTTCGCGGTTGACGGCCCAAGCATTCTCCTGGGCAATCCAGAGGACAATGCGATCATCAAGTTCATCGCCGACCAACGCTTCCTGCCGTACAAGGTCGACAAGCTCGACTTCCCCGGCCGCGGCCGCGGCATGCTGGCGTGGCAGCGCGATGCCGTCAGTTACGGGGCTGAGTCAATCACGCTGATCGCCTACGATGAGAAAGGAATGTCCGAAGCCGTCGGCACGCTCTACGAATCGTGCGCAGCGCTCGACCCGCTCATGCCCCTGCTTCCGCCCGTCCTGTCCACGGTCACCCCAGCCACCTCTGCCCACCCGACGCCCGAGCCGCAGATTGCCTGGCGAACGGTGCTGCCCGACATCGCAGCGGCATTGCATGTGGAAGGAACTGTCCTGAAAGCCGACACGCTCGATGGCTCGACCTTCACGCTCAACGCCGCCGGTGCGATCACGGCAAGAGCCGACATCGCCGACGCGAAAGCTCTCACCCGCATCGCGCCCAAGCCAGTGAAACTCGCCCCGCCGATCGGCCCGAAGTTGCTCGGCGACCGCATCGTCAAGCTGGTGCAGAACCATCCGGCACACGTCGCCGTGGGCTATTGGGGCGGCACGCTACAAATGTTCGCCACTGATGGCACGCTGGAGAGCCAGTGCCTGCTGGACGACGATATCTCGGCCATGACCTGGCTCGGTGATGTCCTGGTGGTGGCCAAGTCGGGTGGGTCGGTTATAGGGATCAAGGCTGAGAGGAACAAACCGTGAACAAGGTGCGACTCGACGCACGCGTGACCACGGACCCGGATTGGTGTGCCCGAAAATCCGGGCAAGTCGTAAGCTGTTTGCACCGCAACAGTTGTCATGCTGAGCGTACTCGCGAAGCATCTGGCCTTGGACTTCATAGCCAGATCCTTCGCGAGTACGCTCAGGATGACGGTTCGTGACCACCACGACGTTCCCGGAGAAATGGGCACACCCAATCCGGATTGGCTTCCAGAGCGGAGGAGTGTTGCCCAGCGCCACCTGTGGCATGATGCCGTCATGGCCGACGACGACCCGACCACGGCGGATGGCAGCAAGAAGCCGCAGATTCTCTCGTATCTGAATCCGCGAACGCTCCAGCAGGCGAACCGGAAGACGGGGCAGTGGATCACATGGTTCGTCAGGTTCTGCATCTACATTTTGATGCCGGTGATGCTGATTTCAATACTGATGCCGACATTCAGCCACAACAGGGCGAGAGAGGATCGTGTGAAATGCGCCTCGAATCTGCGCCAGATCGGACAGGCATTGACGCTCTGCTACAACGACAACAAGTGCTGGCCACGAACGCGGTATGATCCGACCATGGCGCTCGGCAATGGATTCACCGGCGGAGGGACGGCCGATTCGTTTGCGGTAAACGGACCTTCAGCAAATGATCCGACGGCGGCGATGTTCCTGCTGGTGAAGACGACGGACCTGAATCAGGAGGTGTTCATCTGCCCATATACGAATGATGTCAAGGATACGTTTACCGTAGGAGGTGTGGCATACAAGGCCGGTGAGCGGTCAAATTTCACAGGCCCGAACAATCTCAGCTACTCGTTTGCAAACATGTACCCCGACACGGCCGCGGTGGAACGCGGATACATATGGGATCCGAAAGTGCCGCCGGGCTTTGTGGTCGCCGCCGATCGGAATGATGGTGATACGGCAAACACGCTGGAACTGACGAGCAACGCGTGGACCAGCACGAGCAGGAAGATGAACTCGCTCAACCACAATCAAGCAGGACAGAACGTCCTCTACGCCGACGGACATGTGGATTGGTGCGAGACTCCATGGGTGGGCGTGCAGAAGGACAACATCTACACGTCGGCGAAAGTCGATACAACGGGAAATCAACTCAACCCGGCGGCCAGCGCGCCCCTGTGGCCGGCTCCGCAAGGGGCGTTGGATTCGGTGCTGGTGCCGAGGAAAGGAAATGGGTTCTGAGTTTCCTTTTACCTTTTCCCTTTTTCCTTTACCCTTGTCTCTCATGGACACGCAGATCACCCTCGACGCGGCCAAGGCCGAGTTTGCCCGCGTCTTCCAACTTACCGACAACCTGCACGTCGCCCGCGCCCCCGGACGCGTCAACCTCATCGGCGAACACACCGACTACAACGACGGGTTCGTCTTGCCCATGGCCATCGACCCCCAGGTCTGGGCCGTCTGCCGGCCCCGCGAAGACAGCACCGTGCGGATGGCCAGCACCCTTTTCCCAGGCGGGTTTGCCCAGTGGTCGCTGGACGGCAAGATCGAGCCCGGAACCCCCAAATGGGCCAACTACTGCCGCGGCGTCACGGCCGGCCTTCTGGCAACCGGCATCCCGCTCAGCGGGTTCGACGCCCTGCTCATCAACACCCTGCCCATGGGCGGCGGCCTGTCGTCGTCGGCCGCCGTCGAAGTCGCCACCGCCTGCTGCTTCCTCGCCGTCGGCGGGCTGGACATCGACATGCAGCGCCTCGCCGCCATCTGCCAGTGGGCCGAGCACAAGTACGCCGGCATGCCCTGCGGCATCATGGACCAGACCGCCGTCATCAGTTCCAAGGCCGGCCACGCCATGCTCCTGGACTGCCGCGATCTGTCCAAAGACTTCTTCCCAATCGACGCCCACGACGTCCGCGTGGTCATCATCAACAGCAACGTGAAGCACGAACTCACCGGCAGCAAGTACGCCGACCGCCGCCGCGAATGCAGCGAGGGCGTTGCCAGATTCAGGACCCGGTACGGCGACAGGATCCTCGCCCTGCGCGATGTCACCCTCGATCAGGTGGACGAGAGCAAGGCGCTGCTCGGCGATGTCGTCTACGCCCGTTGCCGGCATGTCGTCAGCGAGAACGGGCGCACCATGGAGGCCGCCGACCTGCTGGGCAAGAAACAGTACGAGCAGGCAGGCCGGCTGATGTTCCAGTCGCACGAATCGCTGCGCCGCGACTACCAGGTCAGTTGCGAGGAACTGGACTGCCTCGTCGAGGAGACCATGAAGGTCAAGGGCGTCTACGGCGCCCGCATGACCGGCGGCGGATTCGGCGGGTGCATCGTCGCCCTCGTCCAGCCGCGCGCCGTGGAAGCGGTCATCGACACCGTGGGGCCCCTCTACAAGGAAAGGTTCAACCGTGCGCCGACAGCCTTCGTCACGAGCGCCGCGGCGGGGGCAAGCATTCTCGAGTGACGCCTTGCTCCGCCGCGATCCTTCCTGAACAATACCCGCATGAACTCGACGAGCCTTCGCGAACACCTCCTCAAGCTCTGCGCCTGCGAAAACCTCACACGCGCCGAAGCCGCCGATGCTTTCAACATCATCATGTCCGGACAGGCCACCGACGCCCAGATCGGCGGCCTGCTCGTCGGCCTTGCCGCCAAGGGCGCCACCGTCGACGAACTCGCCTCGGCCGCATCCGTCATGCGCGAGAAGTCCGTCCCCATCCCCGTCGATCTCTCCACCCCGGTCCTGGACACCTGCGGCACCGGCGGCGACGTCAAGGGAACCTTCAACATCTCCACCACGGCCGCCCTCATCATTGCCGCCGACGGCGTACGCGTCGTCAAACACGGCAACCGCTCCGCCAGCGGCAAATCCGGATCGGCCGACGTCCTGGAGAAGCTCGGCCTCCGTCTCGATCTTTCCATCCCCCAACTCCAGGCCTGTCTCGAAAAGACCGGCATCTGCTTCGCCTTCTCCCGCAACCATCACCCGGCCATGAAACACGTCGCGCCGGCACGCACCGCCCTGGGCATCCCCACCATCTTCAATCTCCTCGGCCCGCTCACCAACCCCGGCCGGGCCAGGCACCAGCTCCTGGGCGTCTTCCGGCCGGAACTGACCTCGAAACTCGCGGCCGTCCTCCACGAACTCGGCAGCACCCGCGCCTGGGTCGTCCACGCCCTGGACGGCCTCGACGAACTCTCCACCCTCGGTCCCACCCAGGTCAGCGAACTGCGCGATGGCCAGGTCCACACCTGGCAACTCGACCCCGCCACCCTCGGCCTGCCCCAGGCCCGGCTGGAGAACCTGCGCATCAACAGCGTCAATGAGGCCGCCGAGGCCCTCAGCCATGTCCTCGCCGGCAGGCATTCGCCGATGCGCGACATCGCCCTGCTCAACGCCGCTGCCGGCCTGGTCATCACCGGGCGCTGCCCCAATCTGCCGGCCGGGCTCCGCGCCGCGGCCGCCGCGGTTGACTCCGGCGCCGCCCGCCAGACCCTCGAGCGTCTCATCGCAGCATCGCACTGAACAGTCCCGAATGAACACCCCCGATCCGAATTCTCCCGAAATAGCACCTATTTTGTCGTATCGCCCGGTTCCCGAAGGACATATAATCGAGCGCCTAACGATTGGAGTCGGTGCGAGTTCTGCTCATCTATCCCGAGTTCCCCGATACGTTCTGGAGCTATAAGCACGCGCTGAAGCTGGTCCGCAAGAAAGCCCTGTCGCCGCCGCTGGGGCTCCTCACCGTGGCCGCCATGCTGCCGACGGACTGGGATAAGAAGCTCGTCGATCTGAATCTGGTTCCGTTGACCGGGCAGGATATCGCCTGGGCCGACTGCATCTTCATCAGCGGCATGGCCGTCCAACGCGACTCCGCCCGTGAGATCGTCGCCCGCTGCAAGGCCGCCGGCAAGACCGTCGTCGCCGGCGGGCCGCTCTTCACCGGCGAATACGCCCTCTTCGAACAAGTCGATCACTTCGTGCTCAACGAAGCCGAACTGACCTTGCCCCCGTTCCTGGCCGACTTCGCCAAAGGCACCGCCAAACGCGTCTACCGCACCCGCGAATTCGCCGACATGCACCAGTCCCCCGTGCCGCTCTGGCGCCTGGCCGACCTCAACCAGTACCACTCGGGCGCCATCCAGTTCTCGCGCGGCTGCCCTTACGACTGCGAGTTCTGCAACGTCACCTCCCTCTTCGGCCGCCGCCCGCGCACCAAGACCGGCCAGCAGATCATCACCGAACTACAGGCCATGCGCGATGCCGGCTGGCACGGCACCGTCTTCTTCGTCGACGACAACCTCATCGGCCACCGTCCTTCGCTCAAAAACGACCTCCTCCCCGCCCTGCACACCTGGCAGAAGACCCACGGCCCGGCCACCTTCAACACCCAGGCATCCATCAATCTCGCCGACGACGAGCAACTCACCCGCGACATGGTCGAGGCCGGCTTCGATGCCGTCTTCGTCGGCATCGAATCCTCCGATCCCGCCAGCCTCGAAGAGTGCGGCAAGAGCCAGAACCGCAACCGCGACCTCATTGCCGACGTCAAACGCCTGCAAAAAGCCGGCCTCGAAGTCCAGGCCGGTTTCATCCTCGGCTTCGACCACGACACACCCGCCACATTCCAGCAACAAATTGACTTCATCCAGGCCAGCGGCATCGTCACCGCCATGGTCGGCCTGCTCCACGCCCCGCCCGGCACCCAACTGGCCAATCGCCTCCGTGGCGAAGGCCGCCTGCTCGGGCCGTCCTCCGGCGACAACACCGACGGTTCCACCAATATCGCCCCGCGCATGGGCCTGGAAACCCTGCGCAACGGCTACCGCCTTGTGCTCGACCGCATCTATTCGCCCGGCCCCTACTACCGCCGCTGCAAGACATTCCTCAAGAGTTTCGGCACTCCCGTCTGCCGCCCCCCGCTCGACTGGACCCGCATCCGCGCGTTCTTCCACTCGATGTATCACCTCGGCATCGTCGGGCCCGAACGCATCGAATACTGGAGCCTTCTCGGCTGGACTCTGCTGCATCGCCCGAGCCTTCTCCCCATGTCCGTGCGCCTGGCCGTCTGTGGCCACCATCACCGCAAGATCTGCGAACTGCACGGGCTCTGCACGGACAACGACGAGTCAACCGCGTCCAGTCCCGCCTTCTCCGTGTCCCTCGAAGCCGCGGCTGCAAGCGAACCCGAACCTGCGTAATACAGTCCGACCGGATTCGTGCAGGAACAACGAACCGGATTCTGGGTGCCGCGGCCTGTCTGCCGCAAGCCGTGGCAACTTCCGGTGTCATTCCGGCTACGTTCCTGATGCTGAGGCATCACGCCGATTTCGCCACTTCCACAAATTCCCGCACCACCTTCCCGTCCTTCGCCTTGCACCCGAAGAACCCCTTCTCCTTGCTCCTGTCGTGGTTCTCCCGCCGGAAGGAGCAGCACTTGCCCGTCGTGATCGTCGCGTTGCCGCGCGACCGCTCGGTAAAACCGTGATAGTGCCCGCAGAAGACCGCCCGCAGGTTGAACTCGCGGAACCGGTCCAGCAGATCGTCCGCATTCTTCGGCCGCATCGGCGTGAATATGCCCATGGGGAAATGCGTCACCAGGATCATCGGCCGCTTGCGGTCGAGCCTGGCCATGTTCTCATCCAGCCAGTCGAACGCCGGCTTGCGGATCTCAACCGTGGACTTGGTCCCGTCGGTGCTGTCCAGGGCGACAATCTGCCAACCACCGTGGTCGAACGTGTAGTTCAGCGACCCCGGCCACAACTCCTCGAACGCCTTGCGATCGTCGTTCGTTGCCCAGTCGTGGTTGCCGCAAACGGTCCGCACTTCCATGCCGACGGTCTTGAGAACATCGCGCATGGCCGCCAATTGCTCCGCCTTGCCGTGCTCTACGAGGTCGCCGCAGACCAGCAACAGCTTGGACCTGGGCGAGGTCTCCTTCATCTTCGCCACCATCTTCTCAAAGAACGGCACGCACCCCTGATCCAGGTAATGAAGGTCGTTGACCGCGACGAACTCGAAGTCCTCGACCGCC
>JBEKVL010000161.1:0-10153 GCA_049514055.1 Tepidisphaeraceae bacterium
AGGCGATGCCGGGCATCGTGCCGAGGATGAGAACCCGCGCGTCGGGAGTCTGGATGGGTGGGAAGCCGTGAATCATGGAGATTGCCTTCCGCATTCCTTTTGCCTTTCATACCGCTTGCTACAATTCCCGTCCATGGCCCAGCAGATTCCCCTATCATCGCCCGACATTACCCAGGCGGAAATCGACGCCGTGGTGGACGTGTTGCACACGCCGACGCTCTCCATCGGCCCGAGAATCGAGTCGTTCGAGGAGCAGTTCACGCGGCTGACCGGGCGGCGGCACGCGGTGGGCGTGTCATCCGGCACGGCCGGGCTGCACTGCGCCATGGTCGCGGCCGGCGTCGGGCCGGGCGATGAGGTGCTGACGACGCCGTTCTCGTTCGTGGCCTCGACCAACTGCATTCTGTATGTCGGGGCCAGGCCGGTCTTTGTCGACATCGATCCCGGGACGCTCAACATCGACATGTCCAAGCTGGCGGCCGCCGTCACGCCGAAGACCAAAGCGATTGTCGGCGTCGAAGCGTTCGGCCATCCGGGGGGAATGCCCGAGCTCGAGCAGTTCGCCCAGAAACACGAACTGCTGCTCATCGAAGACTCCTGCGAGGGCCTCGGCGGGGTCATCGGCAAACGGGCCATTGGCTCCTTCGGCCGGGCAAGCGTTTTCGGGTTCTATCCCAACAAGCAGATCACCACCGGCGAAGGCGGCATGATCCTCACCGATGACGACAAATTCGCGGCCGCCTGCCGGGCCCTGCGCAACCAGGGCCGCGAGGGCATGTCGTGGCTGGCGCATCAGCGGCTGGGGTACAACTATCGCCTGTCGGAGATCGCCGCGGCCATCGGCATCGTGCAGATGCGCCGGCTGCCGGAACTGCTCGAGGCCCGCCGCCGCGTGGCCGGCGACTATATCAACCGGCTGATGACCAGCCGCTACGTGATCGTGCCGACGATCACGGAGGACATCTCAATGAGCTGGTTCGTGTTCATCGCGCGGCTGACGGACCTGTTCGAGCCCGGCGACCGCGACAGCATCATCCAGCACATGCGCTCGGAAGGCCTCGGCTGCTCGAACTACTTCCCGCCGATTCACCTTCAGCCGTATGTGGCCAGGCAGTTCGGCCACAAGCCCGGCGATTTCCCGGTGTGCGAATATGTGGCCGCCCGCACGATCGCCCTGCCGTTCTTCAATCGGTTGTCACAGCGGCAGGTCGGAGTCGTCTGTGAAACGCTGGAGAACGTGTGCGAGAAGACGTTGATGAGCCGGGGGAAAAGAATGTGATCGGCCACTTCATGCGGAACAATGGCTGATTCCGGGAGTAAGGCCGCAGCATCAGCGGAATCAGCGAACTGTGCCTCGGACTCCGGTGGTACACTCACCAGCACCAGTAGCCCGCCACCAGAGGATTGGCCACCCGGCTGGCGTCACGAATGACGCACTGGTACTGCATCTCGTGGACAGGCGGACAGGGGAGGATGAACGATCGAGGAATAACGAAGGAGGATGAACAATTCATCGTTCATCGTTCGTCCTTGCGTTGGACCGCCACAGGACAATCACCCTCACCGGCTTGTCGCGGGTGGCGATGCGTTCGAGGTGGGTGGTGACGGTCCAGGGGCGGGCGGCGATCCAGGTCAGGAACTCGTCGCCGGTTGGGCGGCCGGGTTCGCCGAGGATGATGGCGCCGTCGGCCGACAGATGGGCGTCCCAGAACGGTTCCAGGTGTGTCCACTGCGCTCTTTCGTAGAGAATGTCGGCTCCCAGGATCAGGTCGAACCGCTCGCCCAATTTGTCGGTGCGCCAGTTCAGGCGACGGGTGCGCACCTGCTCGAACCAGGGGAGGCTGTTGAGCCTGGCAAAAAGCAGGGCGTGCGGCTCGAGGTCGGCGAAGAGCACGCGAGCGCCCAGGGCGGCCGCCGTGGTGCCGGCCAGGCCCATGCCGCAGCCGAGATCCAGCACGCTCGGCCCGGTGTCGGGGCGGCGTCGGGTCAGCAGTTTACGGCCATGGACACTCGTCAAGAACTGCCCGACGGCCGGGGCGCTGTCCCAGAGTTCGGCCCAGTAGGGCAGGTGCAGTTCCTCGCCGTACTTCCGCTTGCCGTGCTTCCGCTCGTAGCGGTCCACCTCGTCGGCCACCATGTCCAGGACGCGATCGGGGTTCTCGATGCGGATGAAATGCAGGTGGAGCCGGCCGATGTCCAGCGGCACGAAGGACACGCTGTAGCGCCGGCGGATACGCAGGAGCAGTCGCTGGCGGAGTCGATCGATCTGTTCGGCGCGGGGGAACTGCCTCATGGTCGGATTTGCGCTGCGGTTCAGACCTGGTGCCTTGTGGCAAATCGCACGATGAGCGAGACGACAGACAGGAATGTCTGTCCTACAAGTGCCGCGGCGCATCGAACTTCATCACGGCAGAGTCGCGGAACAAACCCCATCCTTTGGAGGCAAGCCAGAGCAGAACCACGGCAATAAACAGGCAGACTCCAAAACTCATCAGCGCAGAAATGACCGCCGCCCGCGTGCCGATGCGCAGTCGGCCGGTTCCAGCACGGATCGCCAGCACCAGCGTCCACGCCAGCGACACGACCGGCCCGATGAAGGGTACGAGCACGAGGATGCCCGTTCCCAAGCAGTAGGCAAGGACGTTATATACCAGTTCGGGTGAGCCCCGGCCTTTCATGTCTCCGCCGCTCACCATCGCATAATAGAATTTCGCCGCGAGGCTCATCATTCCCACGACCAGCGCGGCGAGGGCGAGTGAGAACACCGCCCAGCCAAGGAGGTATGCCTGGGCATTGATCTCGATGTGCTGCGCGGTGCTTGGCGCCAGCGCCAGCGGCGAACGCTCCAGCCAATACAGATCGATCCCGCCGTGCAGCATGCCCGACAGGAACCAGAGCAGCGCGACGCCGATGACGAACAGCCTCGCATCGGTGCGATACTGAAGCCGTCGAATCAACCCAAAGAGGGTTTCGGGGTCGCGCATGACCTTGGTGCAGGTTTTGAAGAACGCCGGGACGTAACCGAGCGAGTCGCGATCCTCCCAAGGCGTGCCGGGGCCGCCGGCCATGAGATTATAGGACACAGTACGCTGCTTTCGCAGGGCGGGTATGTCAATTCCCGCCGGAACCTTTGGATCGGTGTTTGCCATATGGATACCTTCGCTTGCCTCGCAAAGACAACAGTATAAACTGTTTGCCTGGAGAATTCGCTATGCGATATGTTTTGGGCTTGAGCCTACTGGCCGCCCTGGCCGGTTGCTCCGACAAGACCGAGACCGGCTACACGCCGCGGAAACTCGGCGACTCGCTGACCGTGCAGCGGGGCTACTATGCCCAGCCCTTCAGCCCGGAGGAGCGGGCCGCCCGGCAGGAGCAGCAGCAGGGCAGCGCCCCTTCCCAGCGTCCGGACTTCATGAAGAACTATTGATCCATGTTGTCCGGCGCGCCTACACTCTTTCGGTGTCCACGACGTCTTTCCCCGATTCCGACCGGTTTGTCGCCGCGATCCAGCCACTGCTGGAAGCGCGCGATGTTGCAGCGCTGGCGGCCTACCTCGACAGCAATTACACCAGTGAGCAGCTTTGCGGCCTGCTCTGCGTCGCGGATCGCGACGCCCGCAAGGTGGCGGCGCTGGCTCTGGGGCTGGTGGGCGACGCCAGTTGCATCCCCTCGCTCGTGGGCCGCCTGCGCGACACCGACGCCGTCATCAACCAGATGGCCGAGCACGCCCTGTGGAGCATCTGGTTTCGCGGCGGCACGCCGCAGGCCAACCAGGAACTTGCCCTGGGCGCCAGGAGTCTCTCGGATCGGGAGTTTGACGATGCCTTGCGGCGTTTCAGCCGCGCCCTGATCCTCTGCCCGGATTTCGCCGAGGCCTACGACCAGCGGGGGATCGCACATTACCTGCAGGATCATTTCGAGGCGGCCCTGCTCGACTATCAGAGGACTGTTGAACTGATGCCCTGCCACTTCTCGGCGTGGGCGGGCCTTGGCCACTGTTACGCCCAACTGGAGATGATCCCACAGGCGATCGAAGCATACGAGCAGGCGCGGGAAATCAGCCCGCATCTGGATGGAATCGCCGAGGCGCTGGGCAATCTGCGCAGGCTGGCGATCCGCCGCCAGGCAGACTGAGGTGACCCGAGTCCCGGAAATCCCCGCTATTTTCCTTCGGCCGCCTTCTTGTACCCGTCCAGTATCTTCTGGTGATACTGCTGCATCTGGTCCCTGGTGGCTTCGACAACTTCCGTCTGCAATTCGACGGCCTTCTTGAAGTCGGCGTTGGCGAAATAAGCCTGGGCCAGCAGATGCTTGCCGGCCCAGCCGTCATCGTGGATTTCCTGGGCTTTGACCGCGGCCGCCAGGGCGAGCTTCACATCGGCTTCGCGACCGGCCCGCACGACCGCCCACGACAGCGCCCGTAACGTGTCGGCATCCTTCGCGTACTGATCGAGCAGCCTGGCCGCCAGGGCGTTGCCGCCCGCCCAGTCGCTCTTGCCGTAGAGCGCCCGTGTCTTCATGATGCTCTGGTTCGGCGCGGAGGTCGGATCCTTTTCGATCAGTTTGTCGGCCAGTTCGATCACCTTGTCCCAGTCCTTGCCCTTGAGCGCTTCGCGCTGGACCGTCTCGAGCTCGTCGAGGGCCTTGCTGAATTCGGCCTCCTTCTGCGCGTCGAAGATCCCCTCGACGATCTGCGCCAACGGCCGGTCCATCACCATCGGATGCCCGATCCAGGCGATCTTCCCTTCCTTGTCGACGATGAACACGGTGGGGATGCCGCGCTGGCCCGCCGCACGCATCCATGCGCCGGCCGACTTTCCCTGTCGCTGGCCCTGCGGCACGTCGTCGATGGCGACGGCATAGTCCATCTTGTCGCCCATTTCCTGGACGAACGGCCCGACGCCATCGAGGTTGGTTTCCCAGACGTCGATGCCGATGACCGTGACCTTGCCCTGGTACTTCTTCTGGGTGTCGGTCACATGCGGAATGGAGCGTTTGCACGGGCCGCACCAGGTTGCCCAGAAGTCGATCACGTACACCTGGCCGGGCTTGAATTGGTCGACGGGGCCGCCCTTGACCCACTTGCTGACCGAGAGTTTCGGAGCGGCATCGCCGACTTTGAGCGTGACCGGCCCGGGGTCGGCGCCCGCGGCCGAAAACGACGCGGCCAGCATCACCAGGGCGCACGCGAGCATTCGTTGGAACATCGGATTACTCCTCAGTCATTTGTCGGCAGTCTGCTTCTTCTGCCTGTACTTCACCAGCGTGGCTTCGACCTGTTCCTTGAGGTCTTCCGAGGCCTTGGCCACGGCCTTGGTCTGGAACTCGATCGCCTTGTCCACCTGCCCCTTGTCGAAGTAAACCCTGGCCAGTGTGTCCAGGATCGCGCCGTCTTCGCCCTTGGACGCCTCGACGGCCCGCACGGCCAGCTTCTCGGCGAGGTCCAGGTCGCGTTTCTCGATCCCTTCTTCGGTCGCGATCGACCAGGCCAGTTCGTTGAGCGCCTCGGGCTCATCCTTGAGCTTATCCAGCAGTTTGTCGCCCAGTTTGTAGGCCGCGTCGTAATCCTTCTTTTTCATCAGCACGTCGAACTTCATGGCCAGAAGGTCGCCGGCCGCGTCAGGGTTGGCCTTGACAATCTCGCCGATGAGGTCCAGAGCCTTGTCCCATTTTTCGTCATTCATGGCCTCGCCGAGCTTCTCGCCGAGTTGTTCGATGGCCTTGCGGGCCTCGGCTTCCTTCTTCGCATCGAAGGTGCCCGCGATGATCTTCTCCAGCACCTTGTCCATTTCCATGGGGTGCCCGATCCAGGCGATCCTGCCCTCCTTGTCCACGATGAACGCGGTTGGAATGCCGTCCTGGCCGGCCGCCTTCATCCACGACTCGGCCATCTGGCCCTTGTCCGAGCCCTTCAGTTCGTCCAGGGCCACCCGGTAGTTCATCTTGTCCCCCATCTCCTCGACGAACGCGGCCACGCCGTCCTGCTTCTCCTCCCAGCAATTCTGGCCGATCATGATGACACCCTTGTCCTTGTACTGCTCCTGGAGTTTGGAGACGTGGGGAATGCTTGCGCGGCACGGCCCGCACCACGACGCCCAGAACTCCACGACATAGATCTTCCCCTTTTCGAATTCCTTGACTGGCTCGCCCTTGACCCACCTGGCCGCCTGGAGCCTGGGCGCTGGATCGCCAACGTTGAGCGTCGCCATCTCGGCGGCGGCACACACTGTTGCCAGGAGACCAAACGTCATGACTGCCGCGATCGTCCGCTTGATGAACATGGTCACTCCTTTATTTCGCCTTCTTGTCCTGGTATTTCTTCAGAGATTCCTCGAGGCCCTTCTTCATTTCCTCCGGCGCCTTCTCGACGGCTCTGGTCTGCAACTCAATGGCCTTGTCCACATTGCCCTTCTCGAAATGTGCGCGAGCCAGCGTGTCCAGGATCGCGGCATCGGCGCCCTTGGTGGCTTCGTTGGCCTTTTCGGCAAGTTTCAGCGCCAGATCGAAGTCCCGCCTGGCCAGGTCCTTCTTGTCGAGGATGGTCCAGGCGATGGCGTTGAGCATCTGCGCTGAAGCCTTGGGATCGTCACCGATCTTGCCCGCCGTGGCGTAGGCGGCGTCGAGGTCGCCGAGCTCAAGCTGGCCGTGAAATTTGGGGAACTGGAGTTGCAGGCCCATGTCGGGATTCTCCTTGATGGCTGCATCCACGATCTCGACGAACTTCTTCCAGTCTCTGGCGTTGGCGGCCTCGCCAAGTTGCCGGCTCAGTTTCTGCTGCACGGCGGCGGCCGCCTCCGCTTTCTTGCTCTCCTCGACCGCTTTGGCGAGGTCCCAGGTCCCGGCGACGACCTGCTCCAGAACCTTGTCCATTTCCATGGGGTGGCCGATCCAGACAACCTTGGTTTCTTTATTAACTATGAAAGCACACGGAATGCCGTTCTGCCCGGCCGCCTTGAACCAGGCTTTGCCCATGGCGCCGTCGGCATCGACGGCAACGCGGTAGTCCATCTTGTCGCCCATCTTCTCGACGAAGGGAACGACCTTGTCCTCCGGTTCGTCGAGATCCTGCCCGATGCAGACGACGGCCTTGTCGGCGTACTTCTTCTGCAGCTCGGTGAGATGCGGGATCGAGGCGCGGCAGGGCGGGCACCAGGTGGCCCAGAACTCGACGATGTAGATCTTGTCCCTGGCAAACTCCTTGACCGGTTCGCCCTTGACCCATTTCCCAACCTGCAACGCGGGCGCCGGATCGCCCGGCTTCAGCGTTGCCTCTTCGGCGCGAATGGCCGACGCCCCAAGCAGCCCGACCATCAACAACGCCGCAATCATGCTCTTAATCAACATCAGAACTCCTTGCTGTTGCATTGCACCGGGGCGGACACGGCCCGCCGGCGGTCGCTCCATCGACACCCGCCAATTGCGCGACTCGTCAATTGCCTTTGTTCGCCGCTCCGCCATTTGGTTTACCGGGCCTGGCGGCCGGCTTGCCCGGATCGTATGTGCCCGCGACCACCTGTTCAAGCACCTTGTCCATGGTCATCGGATGGCCGATCCAGGCAATCATCCCGGCCTTGTCCACAATGAACGCGCAAGGAATGCCGGCCTGACCGGCGGCCTTGAACCAGGTCTTGCCCATGGCGCCGTCCTTGTCGATGGCGACCCGGTAATCCATTTTGTCGCCCATCTGCGTGACGAACGGCTCGACCTTCTTTTCACCTTCGCCCAGATTCTGCCCGATCATGGTGACGCCTTTGTCGGCATACTTCTTCTGCAACTGCGTCATGTGCGGGATCGACGCCCGGCAGGGCGGGCACCACGTCGCCCAGAACTCGACGACGTAGATCCTGTCCTTCTCGAGTTCCTTGACGGGATCGCCCTTGACCCACTTGGCGACATCCAGTTTCGGGGCCGGGTCGCCCGCCTTGAGTTTGGGTTCCTGCTCGGCGGCGCGAACCGCCATCGTTGATCCGAGCAACATCGCCAGAAACACGCCAAGAGTCAATCGAGTAGCCACTTCGGTCTCCTGCTGAGTTTGAACATCGTCCATGCCACCGCGGTGTTCGCCTGTAATTGTACTGCATGGACATCCGCGATGTCCGATTGAGTTGCACATTCCGCTGAACACCCTGGAGTGGTACGCTATTGCCCATGGACCCAGCCGATGATTTGCCGCGCGTCGTCCCGTGTCCGCAGTGCGGCGGGCAGGTGCAGACCACTCCGTCGGATCGGCCGCAGGTGCTGGATTGTCCCCACTGCAGCCAGCCGTTCGTGCTGCCGGCCGCGGGAGGGCAACTGGCCGTGGCGCAGATTCCCGGCCAGGAGACGTTTGTCACCGACGACATGCCCACCCCGCACAACGAGGACGACCTGGACGGCGCCCGCATTCGCCGCGTCGCGATGCTCAAGCGGTCGGCGTACCGCAGCCGGTCGTACTGTGTGATCATTGCCATCGGCTGCCTGGCGGGGGCGGGGCAATGCATCTGGAACGTCGTTGCAGCCGTTCGATCCTTCGGTCGCTACGATGGCACTGCGACGGCCTATGGGGTGATCGGGATGTGGATGGCCGCCACGGCCGGCTGCGTTTACCTGGGGAATCGGTTCTATCGCCGCGCCGGGAAATACACGCGCGAGGCCGAGGCCACGTCGCTTGACCACCCCGCGACCCCGCCCGACTTCACGGCCCTGTCCGATGGCAGCCAGCGGTGGAAGAATCTGGAGCAGGACGATGAAGAGGAGCCAGGGCAAAAGGAAGAGTGAAAAAGGTAGAATGAAGGCAGAGCTGGACCTCCGGGTCCGCTTCAGCCGACGCGGTTCGGCGTCGTTCAATGCGACCGCGGGCGCGCCCTCGTTTCCGGGCACACCCTGCGACCGCTCCGTGGACGCCAATGATCGCCAATTCCTGGCTGCCATGCTAGAATCGTCCACATGGCAGTTGAAGCAAACACCACAACCGTGAATGTCTCCCTGCCCGAGCCGCTCAAGCGATTCGTGGACGCCAGGGTGTCGTCCGGGATTTACGGATCGGCCAGCGAGTACGTGCGCGAGGCCATCCGCGAAAAGATGCTGCGGGATCAGGATCGCGAGCAGACGCGAGCACTGCTGGCCAGGGAATTGAGCGAAGGCCTCGATAGCGGGGAGCCGATTCCATTCACGGATGGTTATATCAAGGCCAAGAAGGGCACGTTGGCCGGGCGTTTCGGCGGGACAAAGCGGTAGTGGACTACGGATTGCGCGTTCTCCCGGCGGCCGATGCGTATGTCGACGGCGCGGCTGCTTTCATGGCCCGCGACAGCCTTGAAATCGCACTTCGGTTCTATGATGCGGTGGACCAAACGTATCGCAAGATTCGCGATCATCCCAAATGTTACCCGCTCTACGAGTTGGATGATCCACGGCTGGGTGGCCTTCGCAAGCGGTCTATTGCCGGATTCAACAACCATCTTGTGTTCTATCGCATCGACGCCGACATGGTCGAGATCATCCGTGTCCTGCATGGCGCAAGAGACATTCCGGCGGCACTCGCGGAGGACTTGAGTGAAGACGATCCGTCCGCGTAGTTGGGTCTGTTTCAGCGAACGCAATTCGGCGTCGGGCGGCCCAACCGCGGCCGCTGAAGCAGACCCTGCGGGTGCCGTCGATCTCACGCGCTTGGGTTTTCTCCTCGGGTTGCGTTATCCTGTGACCCGTGAGCCTTTCTCGTCTCAACCTGTGCGGATTGGTCTTCGCGACGGTGATGATGGCAGTGGCGGTGCCGGCCCGGGCGCGTAAGGAGTACCGCTTCGCGTCGCGGTTTGAGCCCCCGGCCGAGAATCTGGCGACCCCTGCCGTGGCCCGAACGGTCAACGAGGACCTGGCGCGCGGGGCATGGGCCGACGCGACGACGCGGGTTGATCTGCTTCTCAAAGACCATGCGGATGCGCTCTTTGCGCTGGATGAGGAAGGGCTGATATCGGTGAGCGGCTGGGTCGAGGCGATTCCGGCCGAGCAGCTCGCGTCCCTGCGGAGCACGGGCGCCCAGCCGCTGGAGTCGGCCGCCAGATCGAGCATCGAACTGCTGCGGCAGGATCCGGCCGCCCGGCCCGAGGCGTTTTACGCGGTCGCAATCCGTTATCCGTTCACACGTTCGGCGGGGGATGCGCTGCTGGACGCCGGC
>JBEKVL010000162.1:0-10094 GCA_049514055.1 Tepidisphaeraceae bacterium
GCGCGACGCCGGCACCATGATGGACGGCCTCAGCCTGCACTACTACACGAGCATCCGCAGCCGAGACAAGATCACCAACGGCTCGGCCACGCAATTCGATGCGGCCGACTGGTTCAAGACGCTGCACAAGGCGCTGGGCATCGACGCCTATATCGTCCGCACCAAGGCCATCATGGACAAGTACGATCCGCAGAAGAAGGTGGGCATGGTCATGGACGAATGGGGCACTTGGTACGACGTAGAACCCGGCACCAACCCCGGCTTCCTCTACCAGCAGAACACCCTGCGCGACGCCCTGGTGGCCGGCGTGACCTTCAACATCTTCCACGCCCACGCCGACCGCATGCACATGGCCAACATCGCCCAGACGATCAACGTATTGCAGGCCATGGCCCTCACCGACGGCGCAAAAATGCTCCTGACGCCCACCTATCACGTCTTCGAGATGTTCAAGGTTCACCAGAACGCGACATTGATCCCGGCTGCCGTCGAGTCGCCGGCCTATGCGATGGACAAGAACGAGATTCCGCAGATCAGCGCATCGGCTTCGAAGGACAAAGCCGGGAAGGTTCACATCTCGCTGTGCAACCTGCACCACGAGTTGGGCAGCGAGGTGGCGGTGGAGTTGAAGGGCATCTCGGCGACGAAGGTCACGGGGCGCATCCTGACCGATGAGAAGATCACGGCGCACAACACGTTTGATATACCAAATGCACTGAAGCCTCGCGAGTTTGGCGATGCGAAGGTGGAGAAGGGTATGTTGACCGTGGCGCTGCTGGCACGATCGGTCGTCGTGCTTGAGTTGGCGTGAGCGGACGATCCAAGGCCTCGCGGCGGCCGTCTCGCTCACGAGCGCCGACCGGTCCTTGGCAGGACCGTCCGCAAGACGAGGAGGACGGCCACAATAAATCCTGCGGACAACGCGCCCGAGACGTCTACAACCAGCAACACGCCGGCGAGCACGGCAATGCCCGCGACAACCAATCCGGCGGCGCGCAGCAGCGGGCCGAGGGACGGAGTGTAGCGCGTCTGGCACCGCAGGCAAATGCGGTCGTTGGTGAGTGTGAAGAACCGCCGGGCTTCCGTGACGACGAAAAGTCCCGACCCGCAGTTGGGGCACCCCGGCGGCACCCGTCCATCGGTGGCTGGGCGCTCGTTTACGGCGGGTGCTTCCAGCATGTTCCGGCCGCACTGCGGGCAACGATCCCCCGGCATCGGCAGGACATCCGTCGCGCAATGAGGACACCGTTGCAGATCCATTGCCGCAGTATAACCACCCAATGGCATGATTGAAGACCATGGCCAAACACCATGGCCGAACCGCCCGCATGAAAACGAACCTGTCCAACCTGGCCCGTTGGACTAAACTGCTATCGCCGTGGCGGGCGTGGGAGGGCCTCGCCCCGTTGTTGGGTCGGCATGGATTGTCAGGGCTGGCCAATGATCAGCTCTGCGAGCGTGGCCAGGCTCTCCTCTTCGCCAACGGCGAACCGCTTAATGGCTTTGCCGAGCGGATTAATCGTCGCCTGCTCACCACCGAAACGAGTCGAAAGCGCGAACGGAAGGCTCCCGGTTTTCACCAGCACCCACTCGCCACCATTGGAGGCTCGGATTGCTTCGCCGGCAAACGCACCGAGTTTCATCACTGCTGACCAATACGCTGTTTCATCTTTTTCGGGACTGCCGGCCTCCTGTGCCAGAGCGCGCTCGATTGCTCCAATCGCGTTGGCGCTCAGTGTGACCGCATGCTCGGCAGCGACTGCTGCGGCCAGATCAGCCAGCGCGGCGCCAATCATCGTCACCAGTGAATGTAAATTGGTCTCTGCAGTCGGGGACTCTAAGTTGGCCCCGAGCACAACCCGGCCGCCGCTAGCTCGGACCATTCGCTCGAGGAACTCGGGCGGGCGCTCTCGCATTGAATAGAATACTACGGGTTCTGGAGAGCCCGCTTCCGCCAACCGCATCAGGTTGAAGACGCGGGCGCCTGCAAACAGAATTGAGAGAGTTTCATCCTTTTGGATCTCTTCCTTGGTCCGGTGATCAGTTTGTACGTAGCGTGGGTGCCCGTCCGGAGTCGGCGTCATCACAATGTCGATGCGATCCAAAGATGAGAACATGTTTGCCTCCCCGTCGCGCTGTGAATGAGAAGACGGGCGCGCTGCAATACCCACTACAATTCAATCGAAGACTCATAAACGGAACAGCTACGTTTGTTTGTCATGCCGACAATAGTTCCTGTCCGGTTTGTTTCAGTCTCCAAACCGCCAGCCAGCGTCCCATCCAAACGACTGGATCGCTTTGTCGCTCGCTGTCGTTCCATCCGTCTCGGCGACATTGTAGATCCCGCTGGAGCCCCGCGTAACGGCAAGTTCGGCGGCCTTGGCGGCAGCGTCAACATGCACTGACCCCGGAACAATGGGGGCATCGAAGCCCGTCCCCGGCCCATAAAGCAATCCATAGCGCAGGACGATCCCGTCGAGGGGCGCTTCAATCACTTGTCGTTCCAAGCTCATGACGCCTTGCACTGTTTCTCCATAGACCGGATGCGTCACCGGCAGCAGGGGGTCGGTTTCCTGATGGGGCTTGGCACCGTCGGCATAGATGAAGGAAATGCTCTGGGCGATCAACCGTCTGGCCCCCGCATGCACCGCTGCCGCAACGAGGTTGCAGGTGCCCTCGTCTCGGAGGCGCGCGTTGCGCGCCAAGGCCGCCGTCATCATGCTCGCTTCCAGAGCGTAGGGCAGATCGGTGAGCTGGTGGATCACGACTTCCGGCCGAATCTCGGTCAGAAGATGCTGCAGCGCAGCGGCATCGAAAACGTCAATCACGACCGGTTCAACGCCCAGTTCTCTTAGCCGGGGAACTTTACTCTTGGAGCGTGTGGAGCCGAAGACAATCCATTTGTTGGCGACGAGCAGCCGGGCAAGGCGGCGGCCAATCGCGCCGGATGCGCCCGCCAGGAAGATTCGCTTGGTCATGCTGATTGTCCTTTTCTTGAGTCGTTGAGCACGTACCCGGTCACGAAGGAGGCATTCTCCCTGCCTTCGCTCGAAACGCGGCTCGGTCCAAGTTCTCTTTTACCCTGAACTTCACAATTCTACCAATCGGGGTGAAAGGGATCGGCTCTCGGTCTTGAGCACCACGGATCAGGGATGGGCCAGGGATCATTCGCACGCGGAAGCCGAATGCTCTGCGTGGTTGCTTCTTTGCGTGAACCCCTCCTGTCGTTCGCTCCCGACTATCAACTGTCAACCATCAACTCCATTCGCCATTCGAATCTCGCCATTTCCCCACTTCCCCCTTGACACATGCTAACTATTTCCGTATATAGTGTGTCTATTACTGTTAGTGCATCATCCGCAGGGACGATGCCGTGCGTTCTTTGACAACCGCATACGTCCGCCCAGACCCTTCGCGGCTCTTCGTGCGACTCCGCGGGCCATCCTGCCCCTGGCAACTGAGTGTCGCTCGGGGGTCGTTTGGGGGACGCTTCGGGGATGTTACGGGGTCGATTTGGGGTCGCTTTGGGGACGATTCAGGGAGGTTTCAGGGTCGCTTTGGGGACGGCTTTTCCACCCCGCCCGCGCCCCCGAGATCACAACTCCATTCATCCAAACCACTTACACCCCGCACCACCTCATCAGCCGCGCTAAAAAAACTTCTTTTTCGCGCGTCACCCTGACATCCCTCGACCTTTGAACCCTTGAACTCGATCACCAATTACCTGCATCAGCACTCAGCACGGCAACCCGCTTCACCACGCGGAGTATCAACTCATGAACACGCCAACCCAGTAAGGAACGTATGAAATGGATACTGTCGCTCGTCGTGCTGATGCTGTCGGTGGCCCCGATGCGTGCCGAGGACGTCACCCTCGTCGACACCCCGCGCGTCCGCATGTCCATCGACCGCGCCACCGGCCGCTGGCAGATCACCGACCGCCCCACCGCCCGCGTCTGGACCAGCAACCCCGACCAGCCTCGCTTCGGCTTTGCCATGATCCCCGTCGACGCCAAGCCGCAGCGCGCCGATCTCGTCCCGGCCGATGTGCAGGCCGGCAAGGAAAGCTCGACCATCGTGTTTCGCCCGGCCAAAGGCAGCGACCGCGAGATTCGCGTAACCATAGCCCCGCTGGCCGACGGCCTGGCCTTCTCCTGCACGCGCGATCGCGATTGGGAGGTCGAATCCGTCCGCCTGCTCGACGATGCCCTGGCTGTCACCGCCCGGCAGCAGGGCGCGGTGCTCGTACCCGTGCGCCTGGGGCTGCTCATCCCGGCCGACAGCGGCAAAGCATTCGCCAATACCTTCAACACCTCGAGCTACGAAGGTTGCCACATGAACATGCTCGGGGTCATGGACAAACAGGGCACCGTGCTGCTGACCTGGGACGACCCGTACGTCTCGGCCGAGGTCAAGAGCATCACCCCGGCCGGAGCGCCACAGCGATTGACGGTGTCGCTGGGCATGCGCAAGAGCGCCAACTCCTTCCAGATTCACTTCCCCGGCGCCGGCGACCATGTCACCATCGCCCGGGCCTATCGCCAGATCGCCGAGAAGCGTCCCGGTTTTGTCACCATGGCCCGGAAGATCGCCCAGAACGCCGAACGCGAGAAACTGCTCGGCGCATCGAACGTGAAACTCTGGTCGGCCCTGTCGCGGCAGATGAACGATCAGAGCACAAAGGAAGATCGCGTCCGGGTAAACTGGACGTTCGACGAGGCCGCTCAGGTCGCCGAGCATCTCAAGAACGACCTCAAGCTCGACCGCGTGCTCTTCACTGTCGGCGGCTGGATCCACCGCGGCTACGACAACCAGCACCCCGATGTCCTCCCGGCCGCCCCGGAATGCGGCGGCGATGCCAAGCTGGCCGAGATGTCCGCGCGGGTGATGAAGCTCGGATATCTGCTCTGCCTGCACGACAACTACCAGGACATGTACAAGGATTCGCCCTCGTGGGATGAGAACGTCCTGCAGCGCCGCGCTGATGGCAAGATCGCCGTCGGCGGCAAATGGGCCGGCGGTCGGGCGTATCTGACCTGCGCGCAGCAGGCCGTGGCGCTGGCCAAACGCTCCCAGAATCTCCCGGCTGTCCGCGAACTCACCAGGGCCAACTCCTACTTCATCGACACCACCTACGCGGCCGACTTGCAGGAGTGCTTCTCGAAAGACCACCCGCTCACGCGGCTCGATGACATGAAGTGGAAATGCGAACTCTCCGACTACGCCCGTAGCCTGTTCGGCAGCTTCGGCTCCGAATGCGGCCGCGAATGGGCCATCCCCCACGCCGACTTCTTCGAGGGCCTCACCGGCGTCTCCGGCAAGAGCTACCACAACGCCGCGCTTGAAGAGACGCTCGGCGCGAAAGTCGTGCCGCTGTTTGAGATGGTCTACCACGACACCATTCAGATGTACGGCAAGTACGGCTACGACCACTGGAAATCGGCCGAGTACGTGCTGCGCCACATCCTCATCGCCCGGCCGCTGAACTACCACAGCATCCCGTCGCACCTCTATTGGAAAACCCTCGCCTCCGACCCTGCCCCGCTCGCCATCGACAGAGGCGTCTTCGTCCGCGCCACCGGCGGCTGGGCCGAAGAACTCTGCGCCACCGATCGCTTTCTGAAGAACACGCACGAAATCCTCTCGCCTCTGAACGCGCTGACTTCAAAGCTGCCCATGACCTCGCACCGCTTCCTCAAGCCCGACGGCAGCGTGCAGGAGAGCATCTTCGGCGACAGCGCCGTGCGCGTGACTGTGAACTACGGCCCCGACACGTACACCGTGCCATCGCCCCGCTGCGACACCGTGAAGCTGCCCCAGTTCGGATTCCTCGTCGAATCGCCGACGTTCATCGCCTTCTGCGCCGACAGTCTCGGCGGCAAGACCTACGACGCCCCGGCCATGTTCACGCTCGCCTCGCGCGATGGGCTGCCTGTCGAACAATCGGCCAAAGTCCGTATATTCCACGCCTTCGGCGATCCCGAGGTTCGGCTCGGCGGGAAGACCTGGACGGTGAAACGCGAACTGGAGTAACTTATGCGAAACCGGGGTATCCATATTTCTGACAACGGCGTCTTGACCACGAACTGTCATCCTGAGCGTACTCGCGAAGGATCTGCTTATGGAGTCCGAAGCCAGATGCTTCGCGGGTACGCTCAGCATGACAAAAGTTGTGAACGGGGTTGGTGCGATAAATCGCACCCTGCGGGACGGACACGTACTCTCGTCGGCACAATCCTGCTTGGTTTGCTCATGCTCTTCGCCCGCCAGCTCGCCGCCGCCGAGCCTGTCGATCTGGTCAAGCGTGCCGAGGAACTGAAGAAACTCCGCTTCGGCATGTTCATTTGCTGGTCCTTCAGCACCTTCTCCGAAAAGGAATGGACACCGGGCATCAAAGATGTCGCCTTCTTCAACCCGACCGGCTGCGACACGGATCAGTGGGCGCAGACCGCGAAGGAAGCCGGCATGGGCTACATCCTCTTCCTGACCAAGCACCACGACGGATTCTGCCTCTGGGATACCAAGACCACTGACCGCAAGGTGACCAAAAGCCCGCTGGGCAAGGACGTGCTGGCCGAACTGCGGAAGTCGTGCGACAAGCACGGCATCAAACTGGCGATCTATTTCTCGGAAGGCGACTGGAACTGGCCCGGCGCGACCGATGGCAAAGGCGGCGCGGGCGGCGGAGGGTCGCTGCCCGAGATGAAGAAGGCGCAGCTCAAGGAACTGCTGAGCGAATACGGCCCGGTCGAGTACATCTGGTTCGACCACGCCATCGGCGACGGCGGGCTGGGCCACAAGGAAACCGTCGAGTTCTGCCACCAGGTGCAGCCGGGAACGCTGATCGGCTTCAACCACGGCACGGCCGCCGGCGAGGTGCGCCTCGGCGAGATGGGACACCCGTCGGCGCTGTCGGACCCGCGCGGGTCGGGGTTCAACGCCGAACATACGAAGGGCTACACCGGCTATCTGCTGGCCGAGTTCACCTACCCCATCCTCCCGGCCCACCAGGGCGGAGCCATGTGGTTCTACTCGCTGCCCAAGCACGACAACCTCTGCTACCCGCCCGAGAAGATCTACCGGGACTACCGCGGCGCGGTGAAGTTCGACAACATCTTCGCGCTGGATGTCGGCCCCGACAAAGCCGGCCGGATTCGGAACATCGACGTGGAAACCCTCCGCAAAGTCGGCGAGATGATCCGCGCGGGTGCGTCGCTGCCGCCGGCGCCGGTGTCGCTGGCCACGGGCAAGCCCGCCAAGGCGTCGAGCGTGTGGGATGCCAATTACGGCCCCGAAAAGGCGTTCGATGGCGACGACGCCACGCGCTGGGGCGCCATGCCCAACTCGCGGGCCGCGTGGCTCGAAGTCGATCTCGGCCAGGAAACACTCATCGGCCGGGCGATGATCAAGGAAATCTCTTTCCCGCGCACCCGCGAATATGCGATCCAGTACAAGGATGGCGACACCTGGAAGGAACTGGCGAAAGGGACGAAGATCGACAGCGAGAAGATCATCGAGTTCACGCCGGTGAAGGCGCGATACGTGCGGCTGAACATCCTCAAGGCGATCGAGGTGCCGACGATTGAGGAGTTTGAGGTGTATGCGCCGGTGAGTCAGAAGAATTGAGTATTGCCGACAATCTGGGGGCACGCCGTACCGCTGTGGGAACGCCGTCCGCGTCCGCTGAAGCGGACCCTGCATTCGCCATACGAATTTCGAGCTTCGTCATTCTTTTCCCGCAATATTCCATTTGCTTTGGGGTACAATACTTAGGACGATAGCGGCGGAGGAAGGTATGCGCTGGCCGGGCCCTTGAAGGGCCGGTATTCGAGCAGCATACGTTCCCGTGCAGGAGCAGACACATGAGCCAAATCAGCCAGAATGCGTCCTACATGATGATTGAAGACCAGCTCGATCTCATCGGGCAGAAATACCGCGGGCTGCGTATCGCGCGCGGGACGGTGATCTGGGGCTTCGCAGCCATCATCGCATCGCTGGCGGCGGCGGTCATCGCCGGGGCGGCCGGGGCGGGGAAGATTGCGCATCTGACGCTGTATCTCTGGATCGGCTGGCTGGCGGGGTCGGCACTGTATTGGATACTGCGGCCGCTGCTGCTGCGGCCGCGGGCGGTGGAAGTGGCAAGGCTGATCGAGTCGCGCATACCCAACCTGCACAACGGACTGACCAACAGCGTGCTGCTGGCCCATACGCGGGACATCGAAGATTCGCCGTGGCTGTCGCTGATTTTCGATGAGATTCTGTCCACGGCCCGCACGGCGCCGCTGCAGAGCGCGGTCAGCGTGCGCGATCTGAACCGGCCGTTTGTGCGGCTGTGCGCGGCGCTGCTGGTGATGCTGACCCTGTTCGCCATCCCGGGCACGCGATACCGGCTGCAACGCGGGTGGCAACAGATGTTCAACCCGGCCGCTTTTGTGGCTAAGACCGGCAAGATTCGTATTTTGGAAGTGCTGCCGAAGGAAGTCACGCTGGTCGTAGGCCAGCCGTTGGAAATCCGGGTGCTGGCCGAAGACCCGGACAAGGGACTGCCGACGGCGCATCTGGTGTTTGAGAATAACGCGATCAAGCCGGCCGATCTGACGCCGGTGATCACACCCGAGGATCAGCTTCGGTACAACTATCGGCTGGATCATGTGGATGAGGCATTGCGGTTCCGCGTTGAGGTGGGCGATTCCGAATCAGACTGGTGTACGGTCACGGTCGTCAAGCAGGTGAAGTTGCAGGAACTGGTGTTGCAGATCACGCCACCGACGTATACCCAGCGGCCGGCGCAGACGCTGACGCTCAAGCCGGATGACATCGCCAAGACGCCGGTGACGGTGCTGGAGGGATCGAAGGTGGAGATGACGGTCAGCATCGACGTGCCGGTGAAGTCGGCGCTGATGCAGCTCGACCAGACCGAGCCGGTGGCGATGAGCGTGCTGCCGGGCGGCGTTCGTTTTGCGGGCAGTTTCATTGTGATGGCCGGGTGCGACGTGGCGGCGCTGTTCAATGAGAATGGGCAGGTGATCGCCAAGCTGCCGGATCCGTCGCTGCATATCAACTGCACGAAAGATGCGGGCCCGGTGGTGGAGATGAAGTGGCCGACGCAGGACATTCCGGTTGCGCCCAAGGCCGAGTTGAAGCTGTCGGCCGTCCTGAAGGATGATGTCGGGCTGACCAACTGCCGCATACTCATGTCCACCAACCCGGACGCGCCGCTGGCGCCGGTCTTCGAGCAGAAGATCGACGGCACCGTCTATCCGCTGACGCGGGTGCTGGAAGTCCCGGCCGAGGTACGCGTGCATGGCAAGTCGATCAAGGTGCAGGTGGAGGCGACCGACAACCGCAACATGGTTTCGCTGCTGAACGGCGGGCCTGGGGCGCCGACATCGTCAAAGGATCTGGGGCCCCAGACGACGCTGTCGCCGATCTATGAGATCAAATTCCGCGACCCGGAGGAGATCGCCAAGGAACAGAAGGAGCAGTTCGACAAGCTCCGCCAGGCGCTGCGCGAGATGCTGGAAAAACAACAGGCGTTGCACTCCAAGGCCGTCGCCTGGAAGCCTGGCGTGGAGACCATGCCCCAGATCAACGTCGGGCAGACGGAGTTGCGCACAATGATGATCGGCACGGCCGAGACGTTCCAGTTTGATCCGGAAGACAAGATCGTGCAGAAGACGCTGCTGGTGCTGGCCGCCAACCCCGCTAAGGAGGCCATCGACATTTCGCTGGCGATCAGCACGGAGAAGGTGGCCGAGGAACAGGTCAAGCAGAACAAGGAACTGCAATCGCGGCAGCGGAGGATCATCGAGATGCTGGAGTCGATGCTGTCGCGGCTGAACGCCCCGCAGGCCCCGGCCACGCAACCGAGCAAGAAGGGCAGCAACCTCGACAATCCGCTGGAGAAGTTCAAGGATCTGGATGAGGCGCTGAAGAAGTTCATTAACGAAGAGAAACGCATCCTCGACGCCAACGCAACGCTGGCGAAGAAACCTGTGGACAACTTCGACACGGACGACAAGAAGCTGCTGGAAGAATTGCAGCAGGCACAGGAGAAGATGGATGCGTTCATGCAGGAGAAGATTGCCGACTTC